>CANQGW010000008.1 GCA_947623555.1 uncultured Clostridia bacterium | reverse complement strand
TTATAGATAGTTTCTTTCTATCTTCCTTTTTTATTTAGGTTTCTCAAAGGTTTATTGTTTACTTTTCAATGTGCTTTGTTCAACTTTTTTTAAAGTGAACGTATGTTATTTTACTACTTACTTTGCAAAATGTCAACACAATTTTTAAAGTTTTTTAAATTATTTTTGTATTAATTCTTAATGTTTAAAACTGTAAGATGCATTTGTCACAAAAAAATAATAAATTAGTATTGTTGTAGCTATGTTTTTGTAACTTTTCTTTACTAATTTATCCTTCACAAAATTGTGTGTTTTGTTTAGTAATAGTACAATAATTATAATAGCATATTGTTTTCATAAAGTCAATACATTTTTTGTTATTTTTTGTAGTTTTTTTTGAAATTTTTTATAGCAGTTAAGCTATTTACTTTTTTTCTTAAGCTCTTTTATAATAATAGCATATTTATTTATGTAAATCAATAGTTTTTTATTGGTAATTTATGCCATATTTTATTTGCTTTAATCATGCTATTTCATTGTTATTTAAATTATCTATTTATATTTCTACAAGTATCACATCATCACCGAATGCACTTTATGTTTTGCCATTGTATAACTATGTCATTACTTGCAGAAAACATGCTAATTATTTTATTACTTCCTGGAACTATTATAGATGTTATTGTACCGCTTTCTAAATCTGCGCACACATCTTGCACATAGCCGAAGCCTTTTTCCATCGCGAATATTAATTACTTCTTTATGTTTAAAATCCATTCCTTTCTGTCCCATATTTTTCTTTTCGATTATTTTACAAATAATCTTTCTCCTTTATAAATTTATTCAATTGAAATTATATGCATAGTTAATGTGTTTTCAATTGTTTCTTTCTATTATATATATGAAAAAATTTAAAAAAGTTGCTAGTATTTTAGCAACTTCTTATTTATATATTCTCCTAATATGCCCTATTGCAGTTCTTTCAAGCCTTGATACTTGTGCTTGTGATATTCCAATTTCTTCTGCAACTTCCATTTGTGTTCTTCCTTCAAAAAAGCGTTTATTTATAATCATTTTTTCTTTTTCGTTTAACCTTTTCATTGCTTCTGATATTGTAATGTTTTGTGCCCATAGCTCATCTGTGTTTTTCTTGTCGCTTACTTGATCCATTACGCAAATATTTTCTGTGTTTTCGCTATATGCAGGTTCTTGCAAAGATATTGGCTCTTGAATGGCATCTAAACTCATAATTATATCTTCTTTTGCTACGCCTAATTCTTCTGCAATTTCTTCTATTGTTGCTTCCCTTTGCTGCTCTTTATATATTCTATCTTTTATTCCTATTACTTTATATGCTAGATCTCTAACTGACCTGCTCACACGAATTGAATTATTGTCCCTTAAATATCTTCTAATTTCTCCTACTATCATTGGAACTGCATAAGTAGAAAATTGTACATTTTGATTTAAATCAAAATTGTCTATTGATTTTATTAGACCTACACACCCTACTTGAAATAAGTCATCTAAATTTTCTCCTTTGCTATTGAATCGTTTAATTATACTTAAAACTAGTCTTAAGTTTCCATTAATGAACTTTTGTCTTGCTTCTTCATCTCC
The DNA here is from genome assembly GCA_947623555.1 of uncultured Clostridia bacterium. GTDB lineage: Bacteria > Bacillota > Clostridia > TANB77 > CAG-508 > CAG-273. The sequence continues at coordinate 48,233 of CANQGW010000008.1, read as the reverse complement.
AGCTTTTATTTTTTTCATAAGTTCTATTTTTTCATCTGTAGAAAGAAGTGGCAATTTAGAAGTATTAACTCCTGCAATTTCAACTTTATTCATAAATAAAAACTCCTTTTTGAAAATAATTTTTCTTGATTTAATTATTTCCAAAAGAAGTTTTTAATATTCTATTATCGTATGCCCTAATTCGACAAATGCCGGTCCCCACCCAAGCTCTCACAAAAAAAGTAAAATACTCTTTTAGCTTGCTATTTAATATGTACTACCCCGTTTTGCTCATAATGTCCTTCTTCATTTTATTAATTATTTTCTTTTCTAATCGTGAAATATAACTTTGCGAAATTCCGAAGCATATCTGCCACTTCTTTTTGAGTTTTTTCTGTTCCGCTAATAAAACCAAATCGTAGCTCCATAATATTTCTTTCCCTATTGCTTAATTTCTCAATAGATGCTCGAAGCAAAGTTTTATCTACTTCGTCTTCTATTCTTCTAGATGTAACATCTGCATCTGTTCCTAATATGTCTGATAGTAAAAGTTCATTGCCATCCCCATCTTGATTTAAGGGTTCATCAATAGAAATTTCTGTTTTCATGCGATTACTTCTTCTTAAAAACATTAAAATTTCGTTTTCAATACAACGTGAAGCATATGTAGCAAGCTTAATTTTTTTGTCTGTGTTAAAAGTGTTAATTGCTTTCATAAGCCCAATAGTTCCTATAGATATTAGGTCCTCTATACCAACCCCTGTATTTTCAAACTTTTTAGCTATGTATACTACTAATCTTAAATTTCTTTCTACTAATGTTTGCCTAACACTTTTGTCGCCTTGTGATAGCTTTTCTAATGCTTCGTTTTCCTCTTCTACTGTTAATGGTGGCGGTAAAGTTTGGCTCCCACCTATATAATAAATTGGAAGATTTTCTAAATCATCATTTCCAATATATCTTACATATAATGTATTAATACTGTCCTTTAAAATTTGTAACAAATTCATCTGTTTCACTCCTTTCTAACAAGTCTAATCCAATTAAAGCAGTGTAAGATTTGTTTTTACAAAGTGCTGATGGAAAAATACCTATAATTACATCATTTCTTTTTTCATTTTCTTCTTCTTTTTCAATAATAACCTCATCTGCTTTTAGTCCTAGCATTAGACCATTTTGTTTACCTATAGAAGAAAATGGTATTACTCTAAATTTTGTAAGATACTCTTTTTCTTCTACTTCATTAATAATATCTTTTACTTCACCTCCTATCAGCTCTTCTATATGATTTAATACATTTTCTGGTATTACAGAATAAAGCTCGCTTTTTTCTACTACAATTACTGGCATTCCTGTAATTGGTTCTTTTAATAAATTTCCCGTATCTAGCATAGCATTTAAGCATATTTGTTTATTTTCTAAAGTTACTTTAATTTTATAAATCATATCTTTTTTCTTAAATTTGGTTTTGACAATACAAAATGCAATATATGTAATAATGAAGCCTATTATTGCTCCTAATAATGCTATTTTTATAGGATATGTTCCTATGTATACTCCATTTTTCATTAATATGTCTTGTGGTCTTATAAAATATAGCATTGCAAAAGCGCAGCCTCCAAATACAAAAGAGGTTAAATAAAAAATAACTAATTGTTTAGCAAGTTTTTTTATGCTTTTAGAGTTAAATGCAATATACACCATTAAAACTGAAAATAGTATTTTAGTTAGGAAGTTTGAATAAATTGGTAAAATATCTAAATATGAAATAACTGCATATACCCCACCTAACAAGCTAGAAAAAATAAGCCTTAAGTGCTGCATTTTTAGTTTCATAATATAAGCTGTTGCAAATAAAATAATATAATTCATACATAGATTTTCTAGTAATACTACATCTAAATAAATTGTCATTTTTATAAGCCTCTCTTTTTTATTAGATAGTTAAAAACTAGCTGCAATAAAATAATACTATTTTATTTTTAAAAAGTCTGTCATTTTATGGGGGCGAAAAAAAAAATTATCTACATAAATGTAGATAATTTGATAAAATATGATTTTTATTTATTTAAACCTTTAGTTTTTCTTAAAAAAGTTGGGATTTCTAAATTGTCTTGTGAGTTTGAGCTATCTGTTGATGATGGAATAGAGTTTAATTTTTTATCCCATGCTTTATCTATAATGTCACCTACTGGAATGTTACCAGATAATGGACCTTCATCTTTTTCAAATCCTGTAGCAATAACTGTAATTACAATATCTTCATCTAGGCTTTCATCAATTACTGCACCAAAGATAATGTTTGCTTCTGGGTCTACGCTTCTTTGTACTATTTCTGCAGCTGTATTTACTTCGTGTAATCCTAAATTATTACCACCTGTAATGTTAATGATAACTCCTCTTGCACCTTCAATAGAAGTTTCAAGAAGTGGACTTTGTGTAGCTTGTTTTGCAGCATCTTCTGCTCTGCTTTCTCCTGATGCTCTACCAATTCCCATATGTGCCATTCCTGTATTTAGCATTATAGTTTTTACATCTGCAAAGTCTAGGTTAACTAAACCTGGAATTGCAATTAAGTCTGATATACCTTGAACACCTTGTCTTAATACATCATCTGCCATTTTAAATGCTTCTACAATAGATGTTTTTCTATCAATTATTTGTAATAGCTTATCATTTGGTATAACAACTAATGTATCTACTTTTCCTTTTAGGCTTTCAATTCCTCTATCTGCTTGAGCTAGTCTTTTCTTTCCTTCAAATGTAAATGGTTTTGTTACTACACCTATAGTTAATATTCCCATTTCTTTAGCTGCTGCTGCTACAATTGGTGCTGCACCTGTTCCTGTTCCGCCACCCATACCAGCAGTTACAAATACCATATCTGCTCCGCGAAGTGCTTCTGCTATTTCTGTTTTGCTTTCTTCTGCAGCTTGTGCTCCAATATCCGGATTAGCTCCAGCTCCTAAACCTCTTGTAATTTTTTCTCCTATTTGTATTTTAGATGCTGCCTTTGAAAGTAATAGAGCTTGTCTATCTGTGTTTACTGCAATAAATTCAACATTTTTTATTCCAGACTCCACCATTCTGTTTACAGCATTGTTTCCTGCACCACCTACACCAATTACTTTGATTGTAGCTGTTCCGTCCAACATTGTGTTTTCTTCCATATTATTATCCATTATCATAAAGCTTTTCTCCTCCCAATTTTTTATAGTATCTATATTTTAAAAATAAAATCATGAATAAAAAAATTCTTTAATTCTTTCTAAAACAGTGTGAAAGAAATTTTCTTTTGAATCTGTATCTATGCTACTTCCTACAGTTTTTGCAAATGGTTTTGATGCTATATATCTTACTAAACTATAAGCTGTTCTATATTCTGGCCTTACTACACTAATTAGCCTTCCTGTTGCTATTTTAACTGGAATATTTAAAATTATTTTTCCTGCAACATCACTTTTATTTATATTTGTAATTCCTTGCCCTGTTAATATAACATTATTAATTTTTGATTTTACGCCTTGCATTGTAATGTCTTTATTAATAATTGAAAAAATTTCTTCTATTCTGGCTTCTATTATTTCAATTAACTGTGAACTACGAATTACTTTTTTACCATTATCATCCTTGCAAGTAGTAAGTAATATTTCATTATCATTATCTATAAATGATTTTAAAGCTAGTCCATATTGTTTTTTTAGTTTTTCTGCTTCCTCTTCAGAAATGTTTAGCACTAATGCAATATCATTTGTAATGCTGTCTCCTCCAAGTGGTATTGTTTCTGTATATGTAAAATTAGCTCCTTCAAATACACCTATATCAGTGTTTCCTGCTCCTATGTCTAATAACATTACATTATCATTTAGTTCATTAACATCTAATGCTATACTTCTTTGTGCTAATGTTACTGGCACCAAACCATCAATGTCTAAATCTGCTTTTCTAAAAATAGATGCTATTTGTCTCATATAATCTTTATCTGCTAAAATTACTTGTGCTTTTAATGTAAAGCTTCCGCTTAAACTACCTATAGGATCTGAAACAATTTTACCATTTTCTAATACAAATTGGTTTTCTACGACATCAATAATTTGTTTATCTTCTGGAACATCAATATCTTTTGCCTGCATAATACTAGATGCAACATCTTTTGCTGAAATACCTGCATATTTGTCCTTTGCCTCTTTTAGAATACTATTTTGTACAATTGTAACATATTTACCGGGAATAGTAAGGTATGCAGAATTTATTTTTAAATCAGCTTCTGATTCTGCCTCTTTTATAGCATGATGAATTACTCTAGCAATTTCATTTTCATCTATAATTTTACCTTTTTGAATTCCGATTGCATTTATGACTAGCAGTACAAATGACTTCAATTTGATTAAAGTTATTAACTTCACCAACTACTAAACTAACTTTTGAAGTTCCAATGTCAATTCCTACAATTATATCTCCAATCGCCAAAGTTCATTCCTCCATTTTGCTTGCCCCTAATATTGTTTGTCATAAGTAAGCCATATTTTGCTAGAATAAAATTACTAGCTAATGCTGGGTTAAGAATATTACATTTTGAAAAAAAAGTCAATAGATTTGTAATAATTTTGTAATATTTTTGTAACATTTGTGAAATATTGTTGATATATCAATATTTGCCCACTTTTTGATAGAAAATTATTCTGCTTTTTCGCTTACATTTTGCTCTTTTTTAGCTCTTGCATTTTCCCATTTAGTTAAGTAATATCTTCTTATAATTCCTAAATTGTTAAACATTCTTCCTACAAATACTACAATTGCTGCTAGATAAATATCTACATTTAGTTTTTGACCTAAATAAGAAAGTAAAATTGATAAAATTGCATTTCCAAAAAATCCTGTTACGAAAATTTTTAAATCGAAATTTTTATTTAAAGTAGCAGCAATACCTCCAAATACTGAATCTAGTGCAGCAATAATAGCTATTGCTAAATAGCCTGAATATGTATATGGAATCATTGGAGTAAAAATTCCAATTACTGCACCTATAACACATCCAATTACAATTGCTATAAAAATCATATTAATTTTCTCCTTCCTTCATATAATTTATTTCCCTGTCAGTGGTATTTTTAGGTATTTGAATATTATTTTTTGCTTCTAAAACCACCTGCATACCACGTGCCCTATTTCTATCTATATATCCACTATCTTTTAAGCTTAAGCTACTAGATAGATATGTTTGATTTCCAATAACTTTTACTACAAAAGGTGATGCTACTCTTTGCCCTCCTATAATAGTAAGACCATCTTGTGGCTGTGAGATAAATGTAGAGCCAAGAATTCTTACATCATTTATTGAAATAGCTTCTGCTCCTGCATATCGAAGCTCATTTATTAAATCAATTAAATCAAAAGTATCTATAGTATATTCGTTTGTATTTGATAAGGTTATAACTATTCCTTCACCATAAATATCTGTTTTTCCAAGTTTCATGTTAGATTCTTCTAAATCTTTATCTACTAATTCTGATGTTTCACCATTTTCCTCAATTGTTTTTTCATATTCTGTAATTGTTTTCTTATTTGCTTCTAATTGTTCTACAGCTTCTTCATACTTTCCCTTCCATTCTGCAATAGCGGTTCTTAATTCAGTTTCCCTCATATTTTCAATTGCGGTTATATCTGTTTCTTCAACCGTTTTAAATTGCATAAACATTACAGCAAAAAGAACAATGCAAATAACACTAATTATAACACACATAATAATTTTAGTACCGGCTATTCCTTTTATGGCACTAATAATTTTGTTTTTCTTTACGCCTTCCAAAAGCTATCACCTCTATTTTTTAATCTTAATATACTTGTAACTAATTACACCATTATAGGCTTCTACTGTTAAATTATCAGACTGATTACTTTGTACGTTTATTCCGTCTTGTTTCATAATATAAAGCCATCCGCCTATCATATTAAGTGAGCCTGAAAGTAACCCTGGAGAGCCAATTGCTTTAATGGTAAATGGGGAACTAATTCTTTGCCCATTTATTTTAATTACATTTCCTTCACAAGTAATACTGCTTGTTTGTACTACCCTTTGGTCATTTATAGAAATAGCTTCTGCTCCTGCATTATTTAAGGCATTTACAATTTGTAAAAGGTCATTATAATGAACAACTTGCAAGCTTAAATCTAATGACTCACTTCCATCAGGATTAACACCTGTGTTATTATCAGCTACAACAATTTCAAGACCTGGTCCTGTTACTTTTCTTAAGCCTAATAACATATTGTTTTGTGTAATTTCTTCTTGTTTTGCCATAGAAGTAACATCATTTTGTGTGGCTTGTTTTCTAACCTCTTCTAATCTGTTATTAGATACTGTTAATTCATTGTAAGCACTATCATACCTTTCTTTCCATTTTAATACTTCATCTCTTAAAGAATCTTCTACTAAAGACTGATGAAGTGGAGCTGTATTATCAGATACAGTTTTTAATTGAATTACAATAGCAAATGTTAACGCAAAGCACATTATTCCTAATGTTATAGCTATTTGTTTTTTATTCATATGGCTTTTCTCCCTTTCTTAAATTAAACTTTTTTCCTAAATATTGCTCCTTTGTTATTTAAGTCAGTATTTACAAAAATTTCTCCCTCTACTTTCTTGTTTTCATTTAAAATACTTATTATATATAACATTTTAGTACTCAAGTTAGAACTATCACCTATATATACCGTTTTCTTTTCCTTGGCTAATTCTAATATGTAGTTTTGCTTGTCCGATATATTAATACTTGTTATTAAATCTGCAATACCATTACTTTGGGCAGATTTCATAATTTGAAGTACATGATCAAGCCTTTGCAAATCTTCACTACATAACCTATTACCTGAATGAATTTCTTCTTCTGGAGTTAAAAATCCAGTAATAGTTGGAACATTAAGTTTTGTTTGCGAAATTTCTAGCATATATCCTTGATTATTTATATAAACATAGGCATTTGCAAATGCAAGAATAAATGTTGGCTTTCTCTCTTCTACTTCTATTTCTATTTTGTTTGGCAATTTCCTTCTAATAATTACATCATTTATGTATGTATTTTGTTTAATGTTTTCTTGTAACACATTATACTTAAGTTTAAAAGTATTTTCATTTAATTGTATGCCAGATAAACTAATAATTTCTTCTTTTGTTATTTTTTCATTACCAATTACTACAATTTCATTTACGTTAAAGAATGGCGATAGTAAAAAGCAAATACCTCCACCTATCAAAATTGCTACTAAAGTGGTATATTTAACTATTCTAAATTTTATCTTTCTTTTATTTTTTGCTATTTCTTGTTGTTTAGCAGTTTTTCTTTTTTTAGAAGATTTTCTTTTTAGGTTTTCATCTTCAATTCCTAAATTTAGTTCAATTACATCCTCTTTATTTTTAGATGTACTGCTTTTTTTCTTTTTAGTATTTGTTTTTTTAACTTTTGAACCTTTTATATTTAAATTATCAAAATTGTTTACTGATGCCTTTTTATTACTTGATTTTTTACTTTTTTTATTGGAACTCTTTTTTTGGTTAGGTTGTGGCAATGTTTTTATACCAATGATTATTTCATTATCTAAATCTAATGCATTATTGTCTTTGGTATTTTTCTTTTTGCTTTTTTCATTAGTTTTTTTTGGCATTTGCTACTCACCTTCCTTTATTATAATTTTTGCTCCTATATCATTTAATTTTTTGTCTAAATGCTCATATCCTCTTAAAATATATTCTATATTATTTACTGTTGTAATGCCCTTTGCTGCAAGTCCTGCTAATACTAAACAGGCTCCACCTCGCAAATCTGTGCTTTTTACATTTGCTCCTGTTAATTTTCTAACACCTTTTATTATAGCAGTTTTTCCTTCAATAGTAATTTTGGCACCCATTTTTTTAAGTTCTGGGACATAACGATACCTATTTTCAAAAATATTTTCTACAATAACAGATGTTCCTTTTGCTAAACATAAACTACTTGCCAAAACAGATTGCAAATCTGTTGGAAAGCCAGGGTATGGCATTGTTTTAATATCAACCGCTTTTAACTTTTTAGGTGCTTTAATATATACTTTTTTATCGTTTATATTTATAATACAGCCCGCTTCTTCTAGCTTATTTAAAAGTGGGGTAATATGCTCTGGTGTTTTATAATTTAAGCAAATATTTCCGCCTGTAACAGCAGCTGCACAAAGAAAAGTACCTGCTTCAATTCTATCTTGCATAACAGTATAACTCATATCTTTTAATTTTTGAATACCAGTAATTTTTATAATGTTAGTTCCTGCACCTTCTATTTTTGCACCCATTTTATTTAAGCATTTTGCTAAATCTACAATTTCCGGCTCCATTGCAGCATTTGTAATTTGGGTAACTCCTTGTGCATAAATACTTGCTAAAATAATATTTTCTGTTGCGCCTACACTTGGAAAATCTAAATCAATATTTGCGCCTATTATTTTATCACACTTGCATGTAATAAATCCATACTCTTCTGTAATATTTATTCCTAATTTTTGAAAAGCAGATAAGTGTAAGTCTATTGGTCTTGCTCCAATGTCACATCCTCCTGGATATGAGAATTTAGCTTCTCCAAATCGTCCTAAAATTGCTCCTGCTAATATTACAGTAGAACGCATTTGGTTCATTAAATGCTCTGGAATATCCTTTTTTATAATATTTTTACTATTAATTTCTATTTTACCACGATTCTTCTTAATTTTACAACCCAAATATTTTAAAATTTGTAATGTAATTTGTGTGTCATGAATATTAGGAACATTATATAATTTAGTAACCCCTGGATTTAAAATAGCTGCTGCAATTATTGGTAAGGAAGCATTTTTAGAACCAGATACTGTTACTTCTCCTTCTAATTTATTTCCACCTTCTATTATGTAACTAGACATTTCTTTATTCACCCTTTCTGTTTTTTACCATATAAAAGCATTTTAAACTTATATATGAAACAAAGAATTATAACGCTAATTGCTAATTTTTATTATTTAGCAACTTTTTATTTTGCTATATATTATGTTTTGTTTTCATAAAAGGTGAATGTAATATTATATTGTGCAGTTTTAATATAGAATTAACCCCAAAAGGTTAAGCACTATTTGGGGTTAATTTAATAAATTCATTATTTATTATATTTCTAAACTTTTCTTTATTTCGTCCATATTTTGACTTGCTATTTTATAACCTTCTTCATAACAAAAGTTAATTTTTTTTACATTAAACACGTTCCACGAAGCAAGTTCTATATCAAGAAGGTAATCACTAGTTTTTACCCTTTTTTCGTCTCTATCATCAAATGCAATGTCAACACACCTAAATAATACATCAAGTGCACTTTTTGGATCTTCGTCTTTCCCTGCTGGAAACCTTACAGTTAAAGTTTTATCTGCACCTAAAAGATTTAGTTCGTCTGTAGGAACATTGTTTAATATTCCACCATCTACAAATTTATAGTTTTTATATTCTAATGGTGCAAATAACCCTGGGTAGCTACAACTTGCTCTTACTGCCTTGCCTATTTCTATATCTGTAATATATTTTGAATTATCATTTTTAATATTGTTTGTAAATACATATTTATTTTTGGCTTTTACATCAACCGCAACTATAGAAATTGGTAGCGGAACATCTTTTATATATTTATAGCCTTTTAATCTGGCACATTCATCTATAATTTCTTCAATTGCTTCCCCTGAAATAATTCCCTGCCCTAATATATTTTTAGTTGTTTTTAAATTTGAAAATAAATATTTTGGATCTGCTCTTAAAACATTTTTTGAAAAGTATTGGAATAATTTAAGCATTTCATCTGAAGTATAGCCCATTGCATAAAGCGCAGCTACTACACTTCCTATACTTGTACCTGCTACACATGAAATTTTTATATTGTTTTTTTCTAATGCTTTTAACACTCCAACATGTGCAGCACCTTTTACACCTCCACCTGATAAAGCAAGACCAATATTCATATATGTCACCTACCTTTTAACTACCAATTTATCAATTTTTGAATATATGTATGATTCTAGTTTATTCATAAACTCGTTTGGTTCAATTTCCTTTTTTGCTACCATATCTAAACCCTTTTCCCAGCTGGCTGTCAATTTTGGGTTTAACATATCTGGCATAGAGTTATATATAACATCATAAATTTTTTCGCCCTTAACAGTTGGTGTAATAATTTGTGTTTTTGAATTAACTAAAATATATCCTATTCTTTCTAGCTTTTTCATAATTTCTGCTCTTGTTGCACTAGTTCCTATTCCTGCACCCTTTATTTGCTCCCTTAATTCCTCTTCTTCTATTAATTTGCCGGCATTTTCCATTGCAAGTATCATAGAACCCGAATTATACCTACTAGGAGGTGTGGTTTCTGAAGTTTTTATTTCATAATTAATTCCATTTATTTGTTGACCTTTTTTTAATTTTTTTAAAACCTCTAAATCACTTTGTTCTTGGCTCTCATCTTCTTGCTGCATATTTTCTTGTTTATTTACTTGCTTTTTACTTAAATCATTTTTAGTTATTTCTAAATATCCTTGCTTTTCACATACTCTTCCACTTGCTAAAAATTGCTCTTTTTCTACCTGCAATGTAACAGATATTTTGCTATATTCTGCAGGTGGATAAAAAATACACAAAAAGCGCTTTACTATTAATTTATATATTTGTTTTTGAAGGTCTGGTAAGCTATCATAATTTTCAAATCCTTGTCCTGTTGGAATTATTGCATAGTGATCTGTGATTTTGCTGTCATTTACATATTTTGTTTTTAAAATATTTGTAGAATACTTTTGGCTTACCATTTTATTAATATAGCCTTGTATTTCTGCATCTTTAAAGCCTTTTGCTAATCCATTTAAATTTTTAGTAATAACTTTTGCAACAGCACTTGAAAGCACCCTTGCATCTGTTCTTGGGTAAGTTACTAACTTTTTTTCATACAAATTTTGAATAATTTCTAGTGTTTCGTCCGGCTTTATTTTAAATCTTTTTGATGATTCGTTTTGAATTTCTGCTAAATTAAAAAGAAGAGGAGCATTTTCTTTTGTTTTTGATTTTTTAACTTCCATAATAACTGCATTTTTATCTTTTAAAGAATTAATAAATTCTTTTGCGTCATCTTCTTTTTTAAAACCAGATTCATTATATAATTTAGCGCTTTCCCAAAGTTTAGATTCTTCTGATACTTTCCATTCAGCCTTAAATGAACCGTTTTCTTCTCCAAATTCTCCTATAACTTTGTAATATGGTGTTTTTACAAAATTTCTTATTTCTCTTTCTCTTTGTACTACCATTCCTAATACACATGTCATAACTCTACCAACAGATATAGATATCTTTTCTTCTCCTATATCTTTTGCAATACGCCTTCCATAAATAATAGAAAGTAGCCTAGAAAAATTAATTCCTATTAAATAGTCTTCTTTTGCCCTTAAATATGCACTATTTGATAAACTATCATATTCTGCTAAATCCTTTGCCTCATCAATTCCTCTTTTTATTTCTTCTTCTGTTTGTGAGTCAATCCATACTCTTTTTCTTTGTTTTTCTTTAAGACCTATTTGGTTTTCTACTAATCTATAAATATATTCCCCTTCTCTTCCAGAGTCTGTTGCAACATAAATACAGCCTACATCTTCTCTTAATAGTAGGCTTTTTACTATGTTAAATTGTTTTTCTACACTTGGAATTACTTCATATTTATATTCTTTTGGCATAAAAGGAAGGGTATCTAGCCTCCAAAACTTTAAGTTTTCGTCATACTTTTCTGGATAGCTCATAGTTACTAAATGACCAACGCACCAAGTGATAATCCAATTTTCTGATTCAATATAGCCCATACTTTTATTGCCATTACATTTTAATACTTTTGCAAACTCCATTGCTACAGATGGCTTTTCTGTAATAAGTAAATTTTTTGACATAAGTTTCCTCTTTATTCATACCAAATTATATCCATGTCTGATGTGTAATTTTGATTTCCATATGCAAAAATAATATATAAGTCACCATTTTGTCCTAAAAAGTATGTGGATAAGTTTGATAATAAATATATTGTGCTTGATAAATCTCTGTTATATGCTGTATATCCAGACTGTACAAGAATTTGTGCATCTTCTGATGCTTTTTGTACTACTTCATTAATTTTATTTTGGCAGTCTGACTGAACAATATTTTTTTGTGATAATAAATATGGTACTTCTACTTTTTCGCCTGTTTGCAAGTTATAATTATATGTTTGAATAATAATCCTTTGAGGGTTATCACCTTCTTTTAAGGTAGATTCAATTACAACAGATAAAATGCTTCCGTTAATAGTTGCCATATATCTTGCTGTATACCTTGTTTGATTTGTATTTTGATTATTCATAATTTCAGATGCTTTATTTACAAAAATAGTTTGAGTAATGTTATTAAAATTAGCTGCCACATCACCTTTAATATTAATTGCTGGCAGGCTAACTTTTATTTCATAGTTTTCTTTTTGCTCATCAATATTAATTGCAGTATAAACAATATTTTCTTTAGCATTTAACTTTTCTATATTACTAACATCATAATTTTTTGAGTCAAATGCATTTGTATAAATACTTGATAATTGTTTTTTTAAATCTTCTTGTGAAATTTCTGCTTTTGTATTTCCACCTGCAGAGCTTATATTGGGGCCTTTTCCACCAGTTTTGCCGTTATTTGTTACAAAAAACTGCTCATAAACCCCAGCAGCAATAGCAAAAATGCAAAAAGCGCTAATTAATATATATATAATTTTAGGGTTTTTCATTACAAAATTCTCCTTTATTATATAACATATAACAAATATACATGTTGTTATATGCTATTTTATCCTATTTTTTAGGAAAAATCAAGTATATGAAATTTTACATATAAACTTACCACATTGTATATGTATTTGTTACTTAAATATTGAACAAATTGCATTCCATATACCAACAAATATGTTTCCTATAATGTCAATTATTGTTTTTATAATATTATTTGATTCGTAAAAATCTAATATTAATTTGTGTGTTGGTGGTAAAAACCAAAGAATTGCACCTATCATTATTAAAATTATGATAGTTATTAAAAAATCTCTATAATTTTTCCATGTCCATTTATATTTTATTTTATATCCTAAACTTCTTAAATAACCCTCATACGCATCTTGATATTTTTGCTCATATTGTCTTTGCAAATCTTCTTGTATTTTTTTAGAGTATTCTTGTTGCTTTTTATATTGTTCTTGTTCTTCGGTAAAATTTGAATATTCGTTTTTGGGGCTAACATTATTATATTCTGGCACCTCTTCTTGTTTTTGCCTTTCTATTTTAAGCTTTTCATCATATTCTTTTCTTTTTTGAGTATTACTTAAAATAGCATAAGCTTCATTTATTTGTTTCATAAGTTTTTCTGCTTTTTCTTTTTGTTCTTGTGGTTGTAAATCTGGATGATATTTTTTTGCTAATACTTTATATGCTTTTTCTATTATTTCATTTGAAGCATGTTCACTTACTTGTAATATTTCATATAACGTTTTCATATTTTCCCCCATTTAATTTACTTAATTTAGTATAACATTTTTAAAAATAAAATACAATTTTTTTGTAAAGATAGCATTTTTTTAATATTTATGTTATAATAATTTCTAATTTAGTATATTTAGGAGTTGAATGTTTTGAAATTAACACAAGATGGTGAAACATTAGCAGAAAATAAAGTTTTGATTTTATATATTTTAAATAAATTAAATGAACCTATTACAAATGATAATTTGTTTAGGCTTGTTTTATGTGTTATGGATATGAACTATTTTTATTTTCAGCAATTTTTATTGGATTTATTAGAAAAAAACTATATTGTTTGTTTTGAGCAAAATGGCAAAAATGTTTACCAAATTACCGAAAACGGTAAAACCACTTTAAATTTAACAAATAACATTTTACCTGGTATTATAAAGCTAAAGGCTGACACTGGTTTAGATAGTAAGTTAAAAGAAACTGTTAACGAACAGGCTATTGTTGCTGAATATACACCTAAAAATGAAAACGATTATACTGTAACTTGCAAAATTATTGAAAATAATAACTGTATTTTTGCAATTAGTGTATTTGCTCCTTCTCGTGATGAAGCAAAAAAAATTGTAGATAACTGGAAGGAAAATGCTTATAGCATTTACCCTGAAATTTTAAATTCTTTAAATAAATAGTTTTTAAAAGCACTTAAAACTTTAACGTTTTAAGTGCTTTTTTTAATTAATACTGCCTTCCCCATATAACCATTTTTTCTGCTTTTTCTCCGCAACATACGCATTTATCTGAAATATGTTCTTGGTTAAATGGAATACATCTAGATTTAGCTCCTGTTAGCTCTTTTATTTTATCTTCACATTCTTCTTTTCCACACCACATTGCTTTAATAAAGCCTTGATTTTCATTCATGTTTTTTACAAATTCGTCTAAATTAGTTGCTATAGTTGTTTTTTCCTCTAGCCTTTTTTTACATTCTTCAAACATATTCTGTTGTATATTCTCTAATAGCTTACCTAATTCGCTTGATAAATCTTCTAATTTTACTTCTTTCTTTTCTAGGGTGTCCCTTCTAACTAAAATACAAACTCCATTTTCAATATCTCTTGGTCCCATTTCTATTCTAACTGGTACTCCCCTCATTTCCCAGTCATTAAACTTGTAACCTGTAGAGTAGCCATCCCTTAAGTCTAGTTTTACCCTATAATTTTCTGTAAGGCTTTGATATACTTCTTGTGCCTTTTCTACTACCCCTTCTTTATGTGCTGCAATTGGCACAATTACTACTTGTATAGGCGCAAGCCTTGGCGGCAACTTTAAGCCCCTATTATCGCCGTGTGCCATAATTACTCCACCTATTAATCTAGTAGAAACTCCCCACGAAGTTTGGTAAGCATATTGCTCTTTGCCTTCCTTATTTTGAAATTTAATTTCAAATGGTTTTGTAAAGTTTTGACCAAAATAATGTGATGTTCCAGACTGAAGAGCTCTTCCATCATGCATCATAGTTTCTACTGTATATGTGTTTTCTGCTCCTGCAAATTTTTCACTTGGTGTTTTTTCGCCTTTTACAACTGGTATGGCTAACAAGTCTTCTATAACTCTTTCATATATTTCAAGCATTTGTATAGTTCTTTTTTTTGCCTCTTCTTCTGTTGCATGTATGGTATGACCTTCTTGCCATAAAAATTCCCTTGAACGTAAAAATGGTCTTGTTTCCTTTTCCCAACGAAGTACATTACACCATTGATTATATACCATTGGTAAATCCCTCCATGAGCTTAACCATTTTGAATATAAGTTAGAAAACATGGTTTCAGAAGTTGGTCTAATACATAACTTTTCTTCTAGTTCTTCCCCTCCACCTTGTGTTACCCATGCTACTTCTGGAGCAAAACCTTCCACATGATCTTTTTCTTTTTGTAATAAACTTTCTGGAATAAGCACTGGAAAGTACACATTTTCAACTCCTGCTTTTTTAAATAAATTATCCATATATTTTTGTATGTTTTCCCATATTGCGAAGCCGTATGGTTTTATGGCAATACATCCTTTTGTATCTGTATAATCTGCTAAATCTGCTTTTTTTACAATGTCTGTATACCATTTAGCAATATCTTCTTCTATATTAGTAATTTCTTTTACAAATTCTTTTTTATCACTCATTATTATTCTTCTCCTCTTTGTTATTTATTGCTACGCTTTCTTCTTCTTCCCTTTCGGGCATTGGAGCCTCTGATAGTTCTTCTTGCTCTTTATTTTCATCTATAATATCGTCAATAACAATTTGTTTATTTTCGTCTAGTTTATATCTAGGTAACTCTGGAAGTTCTTCTAAACTATTAAAACCAAAAATTCTAAAAAACTCTGATGTAACCCCATATGTACCAGGTTTTCCCGGTGCATCTAGCTTTCCCGTCTCTTCTATTAAATTATAATCTAATAATTTATAAATAGTTCCGTCAGAATTAACGCCACGAATTGATTCTATTTCTGCTCTTGTAATGCGTGGGTTGTATGCAATAATAGCTAATGTTTCTAATGCTGCTTGAGACAAATTTGGCTTATTTCTTTTATCAAATATAGAATATAAATAACTATAATATTCTTTCTTTGTGCATAACTGATAAGCTTCGCCTACATTTATAATTTGAAGCCCCCTATTTTGCTCACCATAATCTGCCTTCATACTTTCTATAATTGTAATAATTTCTGATGAACTTAATTCTAATGAAGACATTAATTCTGTAATTTTTACTTCCCTACCTGCTGCAAATAAAATTGCCTCTATTATTCCTTTAAATTTATTTATTTCCATTTTTGTACCTCGTTTTCCTTATTAATTATGTCATGTATTTGCCTGTGTGTCAAGAAATATTGACATTGTTTTTTCATTATGATAACATATTTCATATTGTAAAGAATGGAGTGGTTCATAATGGAAGATAACGAAGAAGTTACTGAAAAAGAGCCAAAAAAAATAGAAATAGTTCCTGGGGATGGCAATTTAAGTATTTCTCCAGTTTCAGGTTACATAGAAGTAGAAAAACCCAAACCAAAAGATAATAAAGAAATTATTGTTCCTGAAGTAAAAGATGAAAAATAAGCAAATACTATGTTAACATCGTTTTTTACATAATATGTTTATAATACTTGCTTATTTATGTTAATTATGATATAATAATCTCGTCTCATAACTATTAACTTTCTAAAAAAGCTCTACACCTAGGAAGGCAATAGTTAAATAACTTTAGGAAGGGGAATTACCTTATGGCAAGAGACGATTCGGCTTTAGAAGAAGTATTACGGCAAAATGCTTGTGATTCTCACAAGTCACAAGAACTTCTTGACCTATACATATCTGATTTTGCCCTGTATAAACACAGGGTTGAAGTAGGAGTGTATTGGTTAAAGTTCTTCTGGGAATACGTTGATGGTTCAGGTATTATAAATTCTGTAACTGAAAGCGATATTTCCAAGGTTACGTCTATTTATGATAACTTTTCTTTTAGCAGTTATGCTAGAATTAAAGAAATCATGAAAGAGACAAAGAAGTTCGGAATACAGGCTTGTGCACTTTTTATAGCTGAAAAGCTTGAAGAGTGCGGGTTAGGAAGACTCAAGAGTTATGTGTACATTGGAATTACTCAAGCAGACATTGATAGTATTTGCTTTGCTAAAATGATGGGCAATGCTATTAAAAAAGTTTGGGTTCCTGTTGCTAATGATCTACTTAACGACATATTCCAAACTGCCAAGGCTTATGCTAATACTCCAATTTTAGCTATGTACACAGGCAGACCTTACATTCCCACCACTTTTTCCAAAGAGCTTATCTATTATGCTCACAGGTTTAAAAGGGTATTGGAAAGAATAGAAAATATTCATCCTTATGCCCAATTGAGTGGAATAGGCGGTAACCACATTGGTCTAACTTTAGCATTCCCTGACGAAGACTGGCAGAGTTTATCTCGCCTGTTCGTTGAGCACATTCTAAATTTGGATTTTAATGCGGTTTCTTCCCAGGAAAAAGATTTGGACTATGTTTGCTATATTGGTGATAACATTAGGCTTTTCGGGAATGTATTGAAAAGCTTTTCCCAATATATGTTGGGTGTTGTTAGAACTTATGGCAAAGTAGACAAAAGTAATTATTCCTATGCATGTCTGCCTACAGCTGTTTTACAGCAAAATGAAACCTTCATTATCCTGTCAGAGCAACTGGCACTTTTCTCTAGGCAGAGATCTTTTGACGAGGACGTTTTGGTAGCAAATCTTCATTGGAGCATACTAGGGTCTATTAAAAACATTCCTAGTGTTCAAAGATTTTTGAAACAACTCGTTCTTGACCAAGAAAGAATCGATGCAACTTTTGACAGTACTCCAGAGGTTTTAGTAGATATACTTTCTACTGTACTGCAAAAGTATGGCTACAGTTTTGACTTTTATAAATTAAAAAGCATCTGTTTTTCTAAAGAAGAGTTTACAGACTTTGTAAATTCTTTGAAAGATTTAAAAGAAACTGACAGAACCATGCTACTTAATTTAACAGCAAAACAATGTGCCTCACTGGCGGAAAAAGTGCTTGACGTAAGCTAAATTTATTCTTTAGCCTAAAAGCCTAAAGGAGAGCCATACCAAATATTGGTATGGCTCTTTTCCTTTAAATTTACTATATTCAAAATTAACTAAATATAATTTTTGCTCTTCATAGAAAATATTATTCTCCATAAATTCCAAAGCTTACTCCTAATGCATTATTAATTTGTGACATTATATTTTCATCATCTATGTGTCCTATTTTTTCTTTAAGTCTACTTTTATCAATTGTTCTAATTTGTTCTGTTAAAACTACTGATTCTGCCTTTAAACCGCTTTTATTTGGTTCTATTTCAATATGAGTTGGCAATTTATTTTTTCCCATTTGTGATGTAATTGCTGCTGCAATTACAGTAGGGCTATGTTTATTTCCTATATCATTTTGAATAATTAGTACTGGCCTTATACCACCTTGTTCAGACCCCACTACTGGACTTAAATCTGCATAAAACATATCTCCTCTTTTTACTACCATTTTACTTCACTCCTAATTTTTGCTTTGATATATTTTAAGGATTAGCGAAAAATAAAAATATAGTTACAGAGCAGATACTATTTTTTAATATTGTTTAGCGGACACTTCTTTTAACTTAAAAGCCAATACCTCCTCTTTTTTCAAACTATTTATTTTTATCTCATTATATAATATGTAAACTATGTTTTTTTGGTTCTTGTCTTGTACTACTAATTTTGTTATAGTCCCTGTTTGTTTATTTATAAATAGTTTTTTTAAAGAAGTATATTGGTTTTGCCCCACTAAACTAACTTCCATAATAACCTGATCATTTTCCTCATACAACTTTCTGTTTTGCGAGTCTTTATAATCTTGTATGAATGAATTGAGCCACAAATAATTATCTGTAATATATGGATAATTTTCATAAATCGTAGTTAAATTTAGTTTAGTATTTGTAATAGTAAGTTTACTACCATCATAAAGTGTTTGAAGCCCCTGTATATTACTTGGCTCTTCAATTACTTGCTTTTCTATATTAGGGCTTACATAACTTTGCTTTATTTTGTATTTTGTATTATTTTTATTACTTTCTACCTCTACTTCAATATCTGCCTCATAAGAGCTAATATTTAAAATATATTCCTCAATTTCTTGACTTGTTTTGTTAGTAAAATTATTTCCAGTTTTCAAATTTTTATTAACATTTTGATAAAAAAAGTAAACAATTATTATAATTAGCAAAGTTATAATTACTCCTAGCGTAATTATTTTCTTTTTATTTAATAATTTATTTTGCAATTTTTTTGCTTTCATTTGCCTCTTTACACATAGTTCAACTATAAATTGAACCTTTTCCCCCTTTCACAAAATTTTATTTTTAAAAAAAGAATAGATAAATATCTATTCTTTTTAATTTATATTCTTATTTTTTTAAAGTATGCTCTTTATAGGGTTTCAAAGTATTGCTTAAGGCAATTTACTAATTCTTCTTTGCTTTCTATTGTATTTATTTTCTGCCTAATTTCTGAACTATTTTTTAAATTTTTTAAATAATAATTCATATGCTTTCTTAATTCTTTAATACCTGTATTTTCACCTAGATATTCAACTTGAAGGTCAATATGTTTTAAAATAATATTTAACCTTTCTTCATTTGTAACTTTACTAACTTCCTTCCCTTGCAAAAATTCTTGTATTTGCATAAAAATCCAAGGGTTACCTATTGCTCCCCTTCCTATCATAATACCATCTACATTTGTTTTTTCAAACATTTCCATAGCACTTTCAGGGCTTTTTATATCCCCATTTCCTATTACAGGAATTGAAACTGCTTCTTTTACTTTTTTTATAATTTCTAAATTAACTAAATTTGAGAAAAAGTCTTCCCTTACTCTGCCATGTATGGTAATGGCTGATGCGCCTTTACTTTCAGCTATTTTAGCTAGCTTAACTGCCACAATATGGTCTTTGTCCCATCCCATTCTCATTTTAACAGTTACAGGTACATCACTTGCTTTTGTAACAGCTTCTATAATGTTACCTGCTAAATTTAAGTCACACATTAATTTACTTCCATCACCGTTTTTTACTACTTTTGGAGCAGGGCAACCCATGTTAATATCTACTATATCTGCTATTTTGCTTACCTTTTTTGCAGCTACTGCCATTGCCTCTACATCACTTCCGAAAATTTGAGCAGCGACAGGTCTTTTTTCATTTTGCATATTTAATAAAAGATTTGTTTTTTCATCATTATAAAAAAGTCCTTTACTACTTACCATTTCTGTACAAACCAACCCTGGTTCAAAAGCTTTACAAATACTGCGAAATGGCAGGTTTGTTATTCCTGCCATTGGCGCTAATAATATATTGTTTTTTAATATAACATTTCCTATTTTTAGTTCGTGTAAATACATATTTTATTCCTTCTTTAATTTGCAAATAATGCTTTTTGCCTGCGACCACTAATATTTAATAATAAAGCTATTAAAATTAAGTTTGTTAAAAGTGAGCTTCCCCCATAGCTAACAAATGGAAGTGGTATACCAGTAATTGGCATTAGTCCCATAGTCATTCCTATATTTTCTACCATATGAAAGAAAAACACCCCTGCTATTCCTATTGCAGTATATGATCCCAAGTCATTTTTAGCAGTTTTAGCTACATGCACAGCTTTACTAATTAAGAAAATGTATAATACAATAACAGATCCTGCAACTAAAAATCCCATTTCTTCGCCTATTACCGCAAAAATAAAGTCAGTAGTTTTAGGATATAGGTATCCGAAGTTGAGTTTGATTTCCCTTTAAAAGTCCCATTCCTAGTGCTCTACCTGCACCTATTGCAAGTTTAGACTGAATAATGTTATAACCTGCTCCTCTTGGATCAATATTAGGGTTCAAAAATACATCAATTCTAGTTTTAGCATGTTCTGGTAATACAAAAAAGTATGCAACTGGTGCTAAAATAACTATTAATAACATAGCAGCTATAATATACCTTTTTTTAATACCTGCTGCAAATAATACAAAAATAAGTGCAGAAATAAAAGCAAGAGCTGTTCCATAATCTGGCTGTTTTATAATTAATAAAACAGGCACAGCTACTGAAAAAAGCACTAGTCCTAATTTCCAAAATTTATTTATTTCGTCCTTACCGTTTTTTTGCAATTTTACTAGTATATATGCTAAAAATAATACTATACCAATTTTAGCAAATTCAGATGGCTGAAGTGTAAATGGCCCTATGCTAAACCAACTAGTTGCACCATTTATTGGTTCTGTAAATAGCACTGCTACTAGTAATATTAGGCTAAAGCCATAAATTATTGGTGATATTTTATTAAAAAATTCATAATCTATAAGCACAATTATTATCATAATAGGAATGCTAATTACAAGCCATGTTATTTGTTTTTTTAATTCGTCATAATTTGAATTTTGAGTGGAAGAAAATAGTGCAACTAAACCAATTGCTATTAGCAATATAGTACACACTAGTATTCCCCACTCAATATTACGCAATATTTTTTTCTTCATACCGAAACCTCATTTTTACGAATTTAATTTTTGTTCGTCATTTGCTTCTTCTTTTTCGGTTTGCTGTGTTTCAACATTTGTTTTTTGCTCTTCTTCAACATTATTTTCTTCTTGTTTACTATCTTTTTTTATATTTTCATCTTCATTATTATTTTCGTTTGTTTGAGTTTGCTCTAAACTTTCTTCATTATTGTTTCCATTTTCTTTATTTTCAATACTATCAGCTTTTTGATTATTTGCACTTTCTTTGGTAAGCAAATCTTCTTTTACATTTTGCTCTTCTTTATCAAGTGCTTTATTATTTTCTTCTTTGTCAGTACCATTATTTGTATTATCTTTGTTTTCAGCTTTTACTGCACTTTCTTCTTCATTTGGTTTGTTTTCTAATGTCAATTTTCTTGCATCATTTTTTATTGTAACAATTGGAATATTAGCATATAATGCTGGAGCACCAACTGTACCGTCTTCATTTGTTTTATTAGTTAATTTTACATCTATTGCTTTTTCATCAATATCAATATATTTTTTTATAACTTCTATAATTTCTTGTTTCATTAACTCTAAAAAGTCTGCTGATACATTAGCTCTATCTTGCATTAAAACTAAATGTAGCCTTTCTTTTGCTGTATCAGAACTTTCTTTTTTATTTTTATTACCAAGTTTTTTAAAGAAATTTATGATGCTTTCAAACATAATTTACCTCCATAGCAGTAGTATTTATTTTCTTTTAAAGAAGTCTTTTAATTTAGTAAAAAATCCTTTCTTTTCACCTGGAATGGTAATTTCTATATTCTCTCCTAAAATTCTACTTGCAATTTCTATGTATGATTTTCCAGAAGGTGCTTTGTGATTTGTTACTACTGGCTCTCCTTTATTAGTTTGTGTAATGATGTATTCGTCATCTGGTACTACACCAATTAAATCAATTGATAACAAATCAACAATATCATCTACATCCATCATTTCACCCTTTTTAACCATATTAGGTCTTAAGCGGTTAACAACAAGTTCTGGATTTTTAATTTCTGATGCTTCTAAAAGACCTATTATTCTATCTGCATCACGAATTGCAGAAATTTCTGCTGTTGTTACAACAATTGCCCTATTGGCTCCAGCAATTGCATTTTTAAAGCCCTGCTCTATTCCTGCTGGGCAGTCTATTAAAATATAGTCAAATTCTTCTTTTAATTTGCCTATTAATTCTTTCATTTGTTTTTCATTTACTGCGCTTTTATCTCTTGTTTGAGCTGCAGGAAGTAAAAACAACTCTTCAAAACGCTTGTCCTTAATAAGAGCTTGTCTTAACTTGCATTTTTCTTCCACAACATCTACTATGTCATATACTATTCTATTTTCTAGTCCCATTACAACGTCAAGGTTTCTTAAGCCTATATCTGTATCTACTAAAACTACCTTTTTACCTCTTAATGCTAATGCAGAACCAACATTAGCTGTTGTAGTAGTTTTACCTACTCCACCCTTTCCTGATGTAATAACTATAACTTCTCCCATTTTTATTCCTCCTTAAATTTGGGCAAAAATTTATTATAAGCATTTCTATTATATACGAAAATTACATAAAAATCAATGTTTATATAATAAATTTAAATTTTTATTTTTCTCTTGTAAACTTTCTAACATATTACCAAAACTCATTTTTGAATATTCTTACATTATATTTAAAGCTTAAAAATCTTTTAGATAATGAATATAATAAAAAATCAACCTTTTACAGTTGATTTTTTATTAATATCTTCTTTTAGCTCGATGATTTTATTTATTCAAATCCCATGTATCGTCTTCACTTTTAGTAAAGGTAACATTAGATTTTAATAAAACTACTGCTACTACGGATCTAATATTTTCAGTCTCTTTTCCATCAGAAGTGAATAACCTTCGTCCACCAACATACACGCCATTTACATTAGCATCAAAAGTCAACTGAAAGAATATAAAATAAGCTCCAAAGTTATTCGCTTCACTCACCTCCGAGTTGGCATGGATAGCGGTATTAGCAAGTGCCACTCCAGAATTTGTACCGTCCATTCCTTTAAAATCATCCGTTTTAAATAGACTTTTCATTCGATCACTTAATGTCTTATGATATGAATAATCTCTGCCATTTGAGATAAAGTTGCCGCTTCCATACGAGTATGCGAATTTTCCGTTTTCAACTGTAATCGTTGGAGTGCTATCTCCTAACTTTCTACCATCTACATGTTCAAAAGATTTTATATTTGTTGTTAATTTTTGTTCATTTGAACATTGAATTTCTAAATTTCCTTCTTCATTTAATGTAAATGTTACTTTAGTACCATATTCCATTACCGTATTTTTCTGATACTTTTCTACTCCTTCTGGAGCTTCTGGATTATAATCTGTAATTTTATTAATATCTTCTACTTTTAAGCATCTTGCACTTTCAGCTCCTACACCTTTACCATATTTCTCACATTCATTATTTAACTTCGTTTCAAGGTTTAGGAAATCAGCTTTACCTTTCAACGTAAAATTTTCACTAACAGGCTCCGAAGACATAAGCAAAATTTGTCCATCCTCTATTCCTAAAACTTTCCAAGTTCCATTGTATTCATTAACACCATCTTCATAGTTTACAGTATCTCCTATTTTTATGTCTTGTCCGTACTTTTCTTTTATTTCTTTTTCCATTGAGTATTCTCCAAATGTTTCTGTTTCACTTATTTCTTCTTGTAATTTTGCTAATTCATATTCATATTTTAATACTGAATTTTGTTCTTCTTCTGTTGCTTTTTGAGTTTGTTCTTTTGCTTTTTGTGCACCGCTTATTATTCCATTTTCTCCAAATACAGCAGTTATACTTACTCCTGCTAATATTAATAATACCACTATGGTTACTACTAATGCAATTAGCGTTATTCCTTTGTTTTTCAACACTTTTTCCTCCTTTGCAACTTTTCTTTAAGGTTTATACTTAAAGAAAATACAAAAATGCTTGTAAGGCGCTGCTCCGCTTAATTACAAGCATTTTTTTAAGTTCAAAAAATCAGGAATTTTTAAAAATATTTTTCAAAAAAATTATATAAAACTTTGGTGTTTCTCCTTGACATTCTAGGGTTTTATTGCTACTATAAATATATAAAAATTTTCTTTAAGTATAAACCTTAAAGAAAATTTTTTTGTTTTTTTATATTAAATTACTTTCTTATGTATTTAAACTTACTCCATTTTAAAATATATTTAAATAAATAATTTCAATATAATAAGCAATACTGCACCTGGTATACCTAATAAACCAACTAATAGTGATGTTCCTACATTAAGTCCTATATGAAAGCCAAATATTCCACCTATTATATTAATTATAAAAATTAATATTCCACCTAAAACTGAATTAAAAATTAATTTTAATATTGATTTTAATGGAATAGAAAATACCTTGCCTATTATCCATAAAACAACTATACATGCTAATATTATAAAACCATTAAAAAAATCCAACTTTTATCACCACACCTTATTTATTAATCATTATGATAAAAGTTGGACAAATATGACTTTTTTATTTTAAAACTATCCTACTTGATTTCTTCTAAAATATATTTGCTCTATCATATCTAAAGAAATTCCTCTTTGCTTTGCCTTGTTTACCAAAAAGTCTAATTTACTTTTGGTTGCTTTTATTTGATATACATAGTAATCTACCAAACCCGCTTCTGCTGTTTCAAAATTTTTACTTGCTAAATCTAACTCCTTTTTAGTTTTCAAAACACTTATAATTAATTCAATTTTCCTTTCCTCATCTGTTTTTTCAGAAATTAACTTTTCTTTTTCAAAATCGCTATACATGTCCTATCCCCTTCTTATACACTTATAAATTTTATAATATTATATACAGTAATTTTATTTCTATTCTTTTGTTTTATTAACTTACAAAATAATAAATTAATATTCCAATAGACTGTATAACAAATAAATTTAAAATATTTGATGTTAATAAATTATTAGTTGCCTCTATTACCCCATCTTGAATACTTTCTTTATTATATTTATAATATTTTTGAGATTCAAAAAATGTAATTAGCTCTGGGATACTTGTAATAAAACCTAGCAAAATTCCAATTAATAATTGCGAAACTTTAAAGTTATTGCATAGTTCCTCTAATGTGCTACTTAATAAGTTTCCAATTATATAAAGTAAAACTACTATTGCTAATAAATAAATTATGTATTTTATAATTACATTAGTTTTTCCTTTTACCCATTTCGTTTCTTCTTGTATTTTCTTTTCTTGAAATGTTTTTCTTTTTAAATAAACTTTGTGTGCATTATTGTTTATAACATAAAATACAAAAAATAATAAAATAGAAATTGGTACTATTTCTAATAAATACTGTATTTTAAATATGAATAAAAATATTGGTATTATTATTGTAAATGCTACTATTACAAGATCTATTTTTAATGCTTTATTTTGCAAAACTTTTTGATTTTTGTTTAAATATATTGCAAATAAATATTGCATTAAATTTATTATGTTTG
Organism: uncultured Clostridia bacterium; assembly: GCA_947623555.1. Lineage (GTDB taxonomy): Bacteria > Bacillota > Clostridia > TANB77 > CAG-508 > CAG-273. The sequence goes on along the minus strand of CANQGW010000008.1, from coordinate 22,076 downwards.
AACTGATAATATTATACGCACTTGCTGAAGAAAGCTTGGTTACTGAAGAAAAGCAAACTGTTAGCAATTCTGGTGTGGATGTTGCAACTCCTGTTACATTTCCTATTGTTTTTGGTTTTAAGTTTAAACTTTCCCCTAATTTTCTTAAAACTGGCACTAGCAAATATTTGGAGATTACAACTATTATTCCTGTAAAAAATATAAATTTTAAAAATTCCCAAATAAAATTCATTACATGGTTTACCTTTCTTATTTCGTTTTCCATATTTTACCCATAAACTAAAATTATATTCTTCATAAATAAGTACAAAATCTAAATAATTCGTTGCAAAAATGCCTAATCAAGTGTATAATACTTACATAATTAACTTTGAGGAGAGGTTTTATGATAGATATTAAATTTTTAAGAGAAAATCCTGATGTAGTAAAAGAAAACATTAGAAAAAAATTTCAAGATCAAAAAATTGCATTAGTAGATGAAGTGTTAAGTTTAGATGCTAAAAATCGTGAAGTTAAATTGAATGGTGATGAGTTAAGAGGTAAAAGAAATTCTTTAAGTAGTGAAATTGGTAATTTAATGAAGCAAGGCAAAAAAGAAGAGGCAGAAAATATTAAACTTGAGGTTCAAAAAATTAACCAAGAACTTGCTGAAAACGAAAAGTTAGAAGAAGAGTATGGAATTAAAATTGAAGAAAAAATGATGAAAATTCCAAATATTATTCATGAATCTGTTCCTATTGGAAAAGATGATAGCCAAAATGTGGAAATAGAAAAATTTGGAGAGCCTTTTGTTCCTTCATACGAAATTCCTTACCATACAGATATTATGGAAAAATTGGAAGGTATTGATTTAGATAGTGCTCGTAGAGTTGCCGGAAATGGCTTTTACTATTTAATGGGTGATATTGCAAGGTTACATTCAGCTGTTATTTCTTATGCAAGGGACTTTATGATTAATAAGGGCTTTACTTATTGTGTTCCACCTTTTATGATTCGTAGTAATGTAGTAACTGGAGTTATGAGTTTTGAAGAAATGGATGCTATGATGTACAAAATTGAAGGTGAAGATTTATACTTAATTGGTACTAGTGAGCACTCTATGATTGGTAAATTTAAAGATCAAATATTACAAAAGGACAAGCTTCCATATACTATGACTTCATATTCTCCATGTTTTAGAAAAGAAAAGGGCGCACACGGTATTGAAGAACGTGGTGTTTACCGTATTCATCAATTTGAAAAGCAAGAAATGATAGTTGTTTGCGAACCAGAGGATAGTTATAAATGGTACGAAAAATTATGGTCATATACTGTAGAATTGTTTAGAAGTTTAGAAATTCCAGTTCGTACATTGGAGTGTTGTAGTGGAGATTTAGCAGATTTAAAGGCTAAAAGCTGTGATGTAGAAGCTTGGAGCCCAAGGCAACAAAAATATTTTGAGGTTGGTAGCTGTTCTAATTTAACAGATGCACAAGCAAGGCGTCTTGGTATACGTATTAAGGGTGAGAAGGGAAATTATTATGCTCATACCTTAAATAATACTGTTGTTGCTCCACCTCGTATGTTAATTGCATTTTTAGAAAATCATTATCAAGAAGATGGAAGCATTACTATTCCAGAGGTTTTATTGCCTTATATGGGTGGTACTAAAGTTTTAAAGCCTAAAATTTAATGCTAGATTTTAAAATTTGCTATTATTATGCTAAATAATAAATTTTACAATTAAATAATATCTTTTCGCACTTTCGCGCAGTTTGGAGGAAGCATTTTAGGGTAGACATTTAGAAGATACTTCTACATATAAAAGCAAGTGTATTGATTAGTGATTATACATTAAATTTATAAATTAAAATATTATGTTTTTTTCGCTCCATCCCTGCTTCGCAACAGTCTGTAATAAAATTTTGCTAGCGATAGCTTCAATTTTTAACAGACTGTAGCTCGTTGGTCCCCACAGCCTCGCTACAAAAACATAATATTTTAATTCGTATAAAGGAGGAATTATATGATAATTAAAAATCCAGAATTTAAAATTTCTGCAGTAAGCCCTAAACAATACCCTCAAGATGGGCTACCTCAAATAGTACTTGTTGGTAAGTCTAATGTAGGTAAATCTTCTTTTATAAATACTTTAGTAAATAGAAAAAATTTAGCAAGAACTAGTAGTGAACCCGGAAAAACAAGGCAAATTAATTTTTATAATATGGATAATAAGTTCTATTTTGTAGACCTACCCGGATATGGGTATAGTAAAATGTCAAAACAAGAACAAGAAAAAGTTGGACATTTTATTGAAGAATATTTGCAAAAAAGTAAAAATATTTGCCTTATTATATTTTTAATTGACATTAGGCACACTCCTACTGAAAACGATAAATTAATGTATGATTACATTTTTAAAACAAACCTTCCTTGCATAGTAATTGCAAATAAAGCTGATAAAATTGCTATTACTAAAGTTGATAGCCAAATTAAAAATTTGCAAGAAATATTAAATCCACTAAAAGATTTAATATTTTTACCTTTTTCTTCTGAAAGAAAAATTTATACTAAAAGTGTTTTAGAAACTATCGAAAATATTGTTTTTAATAACTAATTTTCGTATTAAGTAAAATTAATCTATACACGTTCATTTTGGCTAAATTGTTAAATTTTTTTATACATTACAATTGACTTTTTGTATGAATTAGTATATAATTAATAAAGCTCTCATATAGAGGGTATTTTTAATTTAAGGAGGGGCTTTTATGCCAAGAAAGAAATTCGTAGTTGTTCGCTTTGCCAGTCCCAAGTGTGCTCAAAATGCATTTACTGCACTTCGTAGCAACTGCCGTAATCCTCTTGCCAAAAGTGAGGATTTAAGTCGGGTCGAAGGTGATATGCTCGTAATTCAGGAAGACTCCTGTTCTGCATGTAGTAAAGACTTCATTAAAAAGTTCTTGCAGAGTTGTGAAGGAGCCATTCCCGGTTAAAATAGCTCTTCAAACAAAAAAGGTAGCTATAAATATAGCTACCTTTTTTGTTTAGTTTTCTATTTTTTTAGTAATTGCTTTTAAGGCTTTTTGCCTTTCCAATGTAATTATATGACCACAGCCCAAGCATTTTAGCTTAAAGTCAACTCCAACTCTAGTTAATTCCCATAGCTTGCTTCCACAAGGATGCTGTTTTTTAGTTCTTACAATATCTCCAACATTGTACTCCATTACATTTTCCCTTCTTACTAACTGCTAAAAAATTATATGTTTTTATTTTTCTAATATTCTGTTTACTCTTTTTTGTATGCTTTCTGTTCCTAAAACTTGCATAATTTCATATAAATCAGGTGTATTTTGTCTGCCTGTTAAGCTTACCCTTAAAACAGTACTAATGTCGCCCACATGACCTGGATAAGCTTCTTGGTTTTGTTTATATTCTTTTACTTCTCTTGCATATCCAAGCTTATCTGCTAAATCCTTCATTTTGTCAAACCACGTTTGTTTATCGTCATTAATGTCAAAATATTTTTCCATATACAATGATAAAATTTTCTTAATTTCTTCTAAATTATTAATTTTAGCATACTCAAAGTCTGCATTTTGTGATAAAAATTTATCATCATACATATAAATAATTGCATCTTTAACATCTGACCATTTAGCTATATCTTTTCTAGGTTTGCTATTGCCCCTTTCAATGCCAAATATTTTAAGTGAATATTCCTTGTTTGATAATAAGCTTGCTAACTCTTCATCATACCTATTTGCCCATTCTAACACTTCATTATACATTTGCTCTTTTGTATATTTTGAAATTACATTTTTTGAAACATCTAGTAGTTTAACTATATCAAAAATTGCTCCACTTACACTCATTTTGTTAATTTCAAACTTAAATTCTGACATTGGTAAGTCAGGGTTTGCCCTTCTCCAGCCTTCAAAGTTAGAGTTACCAATATTCATTAAGTATTCGCAAACAGACTTTGCTGGTATACCTTCTTCATGATAATAACTTACTGCTGCTTCTGGGTCTTTTCTTTTACTAATTTTTCTTTTTTTGCCATCTTCCTCTTTTAAAATAGGAGCATAATGGCAATATTTTGGTGTTTTAAAGCCTAATGCTTTAAATAATTCTAAATGAAGTGGAATTGATGATACCCATTCATCTGAACGAATAACATGTGTTACTCTCATTAAATGGTCATCTACTGCATGTGCAAAGTGATATGTTGGAAGACCATCTGCTTTTATTATAACAATATCTTGATCATTTTCAGGAAAATCTATATTTCCTTTAATAACATCATGATGCCTTATTTTCTTTTCTTCACTACCCATTGATTTAAAACGAATTATATATGGCTTACCTGCTTTTATTTTTTCTGCAGCTTCTTCTACTGATAAATTACGGTAAGTCGCCCAAACCCCATAATAGCCAGTTCTAATTTTGGCCGCTTCTTGTTTTTTTCTCATTTCTTCTAGTTCTTCTGGTGTTGCAAAACAAGGATATGCTCTTCCCTGCTCTATTAAATATTTAGCATACGCTTGATAAATATCGGCTCTTTTACTTTGTTTGTATGGTCCGTAAGAGCCTTTTTCTTCGGTTTCGTTTATCATTCCTTCATCAAATTCTATTCCAAAGTCTTTAATGGCATTTACAATTTGTGAAACACCGTTTTCAATTTCTCTTTTTTGGTCCGTATCTTCTATTCTTAATAAAAACACACCATTAGTTTGTTTAGTAAGCTGTCTATTTATAACACATTGCATAAGTCCACCTACATGTACAAAACCTGTTGGGCTTGGTGCAAATCTAGTTACTACTGCACCTTCTTCTAAATTTCTTTCTGGATACTTTTCTTCATAATACGAAATATCTTTTGCATTTGGAAAAATTAAATCTGCCAAATCTTTATAATCCATTGCTTTTCTTCCTTTCTTTACTATCACTTTTAAATATTTTATTATTAAAATTCATAAAAGAAAAACCTTTAAGTTTATTTTTATTTACCTATATATTAATTAAAATCTTTACTATTATACATTAATTATTGACATTTTTCAAGTATAATAAGTTTTTAAATCATCTTTCTTAATTTTTGTCTGTTGTAAAAATGGAAAAATATGTTATAATGATTATTATATGGGTAAAGTTAGCTTAATTCATAAAGTTGCGAAATTAACACCAGATTTTATATTCAGACTGGAAAAACATATATTGAAAAATCTTGATATAAAAAAGATAATAATAATTACAGATGTAGATTAGAAAATGAGAAAAGGAGGATAAATAAAGCATGGAACCAGATAGGCTATCAAATATAGCAAATGAAAACTATAAAAAAACAGAAGATGAAATAATGCTACATAAAGATATGGCATTGCAGAAACTAAATACACTATTATTAAAATATATCAATAATCCTCAAAAAATAGACAAAGCTGATAAACTATCTTATTGGTTAGAAGATTATTGTAGGTTGCTAGAATTTGAAGATGACTTTAAACCAGATTTCCTTAAGACATATTCAAGAGGAGATGTTATAAAGGTAAATTTGGGATATAACATAGGAAACGAAGAAGGAGGATTACATTATTGCGTCGTAGTAGATAAAAAAAACTCACTATATTCTGGTATAATAACTGTAATCCCATTAACTTCAGATAAAGGCAAAAAAGCTCACTTTTCAGAAGTTAATCTTGGAAATGAAATATATTCAAGTTTTCAAGAAAAGTATAGTTCTATAATGTTAGAATTGTCTCATAAAGTAAATAATATCGATACTGTATCTCATCAAGAGGTAATGACTGTGTTAGAGCAACTCCATTTTATAAAAAAATTAGATGAAGAAATGTCAAAAATGAAAAAAGGTAGCATTGCATTAGTTAGCCAAATAACAACTATAAGTAAACAAAAAATTTATGATCCTCAAAAGACTGGAGATATTTTATCAGGAATAAGAGTTTCTGATAAAAGTCTTGATTTAATTAATAATAAAATAAAACAATTATTTATTAAAAATTAATCAAATTTAATAAAAACTGTATATTATACTTGACAACGAGCATATTATATAGTAAAATAAAAATACAAAGTCGAGTAACTTATGTTAACTGCGACACAAAAAGAAGACAAAAAAGATAGCTCATTAAGAGCTATCTTTTTATTTTTATTACAAAATAATAACTTTTCCTATACTTCCATTATAATTGGTAAAATCATTGGGTTTCTTTTAGTTCTTTCGAAAATATAGTCCCTTAATTCATCTTTAATGTTAGACTTAATAGTTGTCCAGTCGCGAATGTGATTTAGTTCACATTTTTTTGCCTCATCTCTAACTACTTTTTTAACATCATCCATTAAATTTTCAGACTCTCTAACATATACAAAACCTCTTGATACCACATCAGGTCCTGACACAATTTCACCTGTTTGGCTATCCATTGTCATAACAACAACAATTAAACCATCTTGTGATAAATGTTGCCTATCTCTTAAAACAATATTACCTACATCACCTATTCCTAAACCATCTACTAAAACTTTTCCATTTGGTACAGATGTAGTTATTTTTGCTTCATTTTCATTTAATTCTAATGTTCTACCATTGTTCATAATAAATATATTCTTTTGCTCTATTCCTAATTTTTTAGCAGTTTCTGCATGAGCCATAAGTTGCCTGTATTCACCATGAACTGGCATAAAGTATTTTGGTTTTGCTAATGTTAAAATTAATTTTTGCTCTTCTTGGCAAGCATGCCCTGATACGTGAATATCTTCTAATGAACTATATATAACAGTTGCACCAATTTTCATAAGTTCATCTATTACTTTTGAAACCAATTTTTCGTTACCAGGAATTGGAGTAGCAGAAATAATAACCATATCATTTGGGGTAATTGTTACTTTTTTATGATCACCATTTGCCATTCTGGTAAGTGCTGACATAGCCTCGCCTTGGCTTCCTGTAGTAATAATTACTAATTGGTCATCACGATAATTTTTAATGTTGTCAATGTCAATAAATATGTTATCTGGCACCTCTATATAACCTAACTCTCTTGCTGCCTCTATCATATTCATCATGCTTCTTCCACATACTGCAATTTTTCTGCCGTATTTTACAGAAGAATTTACTATTTGCTGTACACGGTGCACATTAGAAGCAAATGTTGCTACAACTATTCTTTTGGTATTATTTAAGAATAACTTATCAAATACCTCTCCTACTGAACTTTCTGACATTGTAAATCCTTTTCTCTCACTATTTGTACTATCAGAAAGTAGCGCCAAAATGCCCTTATTTCCTAATTCTGCAATTCTTCCTAAATCTATTACTTTGTCATCAATTGGTGTATAGTCAATTTTAAAGTCACCTGTATGAAGAACAGTGCCAACAGGTGTATGAATAGCAAGCATAACAGAATCTGGAATACTATGATTACTTCTAATAAATTCTACTTTCATACTACCAAAGTTAATAGTTTTTCCCTGTTCTACAACATGAAGTTTTGTAGTTCTTAACAAATTATGTTCTTCTAATTTATTTTTTATTAAAGCAACCGTTAATTTTGTTGCATATATAGGAATATTTATTTGTTTTAATATATATGGTATTGCTCCAATATGATCCTCATGACCATGTGTAATAACTAGTGCCTTTATCTTTTCCTTGTTTCTTTCTAAATAAGTTATATCAGGTATTACTAAATCTACTCCTAGCATATCATCTTCTGGGAACTCTAAACCACAGTCTACTAATATTATTTCGTTTCCGTACTCAAAAACAGTTATATTTTTTCCTATTTCTTCTAGCCCACCTAATGGAATAATTTTTAAATTTTCCTTTTTAAATTCAAATTTTAGTTTCTCACTTTCCCTTACTGTTCTAGTAACCTTTTGCCTTACAACACTTTCGTCTCTCGATTTTCTATAATTGTTTTTTCTTTTTATTTGTCCTATACTCTCCTTTTCGCTTTTGCCCATTACTCTTTCGTCTGTCATTAATTTTTATCTCTCCTTTTTTATAAATTAATTTATATATTTTATTTTAAAACAATAACCAAAACTTTTATTACACAAAAAATATCCTATTTTTCTTGCGCCAAAATAGTATTTTACTAGTTTATAAATTATTATCATTTTTACACGCACTAAAAAATATTTTCTTATTTATGTTTAAGAAAACAACAATATATGTTTAACAAAACCCGAACATTAAACATATTTTAATTTTACCTTATTATTTAGTATTTATTCTTTTTTTAATAAATATATATAAATCTCATCTTTACCATAATTGGTAACAACTGTTTTCTATTATAACCTATATTTTAAAATTTGTCAAATTAAATGACCGGAGAGGTATTATCTCTCCGGCTTTTCTGCAACAAACTTAATTTTCAAGTCTCTCTCCAAGTCTTTTACCACCATTGTATCTAACAAAGGGGCCTTTACTTGAAAAGTATACTCTGCTGGCTCATCATTTTCTTCTTGAACTCCGCCAATTGTGTAAATATAGGTAGTAATTGCAGAAAGAAGACTTTCATCAACTACTGCTTTTCTTACCACTTTATACTCATTCCGGCGAATTTCAAAAACACGAATGGTAACCATAGCCTGCTGCCTCCTTTATGGATATATTATTTTATAGTTTATATTATATCACAATATTTTTTTATTGTATAGAAAAAATTATGGTTTACTTATATATTGCTCATTTTATCAATGGTTGCTCCAATTATTCCCGCATCATTGCCAAGTTTAGCTAGTTTTAGTTCTGGCATATTTTCTTTATTAAACACATACTTTTTTTCTTTATACGTATTTAATAAGTCAGTATATATAACGTCTTTAAAATAAACAAAACTACCGCCTAGGCAAATAGCTTGTGGTTCAAATATATCTATTATATTTGAAAGCCCAATAAGTAAATTATTTATATACTCCTTTATTACATTTTGTACTGCTGGCTCTAATTTATTTTCTTGCAATATTTTTAATAATTCTTTTGATGAAGTATCTTTGTTAAGATCCATTGCCTGTATTAAGTTGTTTTTTAATACTTTCATAGAGCAATAAGTTTCAAAGCACCCTCTTTTTCCGCATTTACACAAGTTTCCGGTCCTTTTGTATAATCATGTGACCTATTTCAAATCCAGAATTTCGTATTGGTGTAAGTTCTTTTCCTTGAACAAAACAGCTTCCCCCTATACCTGTACCCAAGCATAAAAATACTGCATCTTGATAGCTTTTTAAACTTCCATAAGTTTTTTCTGCTAGTGCTGCACATTTTCCATCATTTTTTACTATTATAGGTCCACCATATTCTTTTTTTATAATACTTGCTATGTCTAATTGCTTAATATTCAAATTTACTATGTTAGTTATTTTTCCATTAATGGCATTTCCGAGGGCTTGCAATACCTATTAAAGAAATAGGGTAAAAATCCCCTATTTCTTTAAGTACTTTTAAAATATATTCATTTATAAAATTTTCAGCATCATAAATTTGTTTAATATCTAAATCTGTTTCCCATTTTTTTAATATGCTTCCATCTTCATTTACTAAACCTATTGCTATATGACTTCCGCCTAAATCAATTCCTACTTTCATTTGTTTTGCTCCTTTTATGTTAAAGCATCTAGCAACCAGTCGCCCATGTATAATTGGATACATGGTACAAGTACTACTACTACTAGGAATATTAATAATATTCCAACGAATAAGTAAGATATTTCTGGTAATACCTTCATGATTCTGTCCAAACTTTGTTGTATATCTACATCCATGTAGTCTAGTAATTTTTCCATCATTTCAGAAAGATCTGTTTGCATACCTATTTTTAACATTTCAATTTCCATTGAAGAACATAATCCTGAATTTTCAAATGGCTCTATCCATGAACCACCAATAAGTAAGTTGTTTATAGAAGTTTCTATCATAGATAACATTACATAATTTTTTACTACTGTTTTACTAACTTCCAAAGCCTCTTGAATTCTCATGCCATTTTGTAAGTTTAAAAGCATAGCTCTCATTAATCTTGAAAAATCTATTCCAAATATTAATCTACCAAATACAGGTGCTTTATATTTAAAGTAATGCCAATTGTATTTGCCTTTAGGTGTATTTATATATCCTATTACTGCACCTACAATAGCTACAATAAATAACACTGGAACATACCAATACATCATAAGCCAGTCTACAAAATCCATGAACCATAATGTTATACCTGGGAGTGTAGAGCTACTGCCTACCGAAGCAAAAACATCTTCAATTACTGGTAATACAAATATTGTTCCTATAATTAATAACACAAATATTGCTACAAATTGTCCAATATTAGGTATTAAAATACTTCTTATTTTTTTATTTCTAGCTGTTGTATCCTCTAAATATTTTACTGCTTGTTCTAGTGATGTAGTAAGTGAACCAGAAAGTTCTCCTACTCTAATCATGTTTATATAAATATATGGGAATATATTAGAGTAATATTCCATTGTAGTATACATATATTCACCAGCTTCTACACCAGCTAAAATATCTTCTAAAACACCTCTAAAAGATATATTATCCGTACTATTAATAATAGTGCTTAAAGCATGAATATTATTAAAGTTTGCCTTTTTTAGTAAATAAAAGTTTTGTGTAAAAATAATAATATCGCTTACGGTAATTTTTTCGCTTACTGATAAAGTTAAGCTTACTTTTTCTCTTAAAGTTTGTTTACTTGCTGTTTTACCTTGAAAAATATTAGCCGAATTTGCTGTTTTCATAATATCATCAATATTAATGGTATTTCTTCTATTTACTTTAGGTTTTCTACTATTATAACTTACCTGTACTACTTCTATAGGGGTTAACTCATTACTCTTTAATGTTTTTATTAAATTTTGTTTACTTGTTCCTTCTACTTTGTTTCTTACAATTTGCCCCTGTTTTGTAACAGCTCTATATATATACTCTGGCACTTTATCAGCCTCCTTTTATTAAAGTATTAATTCTATATACCGCTATCTTTTACTCGGTTTTGGCTATCCCTTTTAATTTTTAGTTGCATAATTGTTCTATTTAAAACTTCTATATTCTTTTCTTCTATTTGAGATTTAGCTTGATCTAATGTAATTTTATCGTCTACAAATAATTGTGCTAATGAATTTATTAAACTAATGCTTCCTTTATCACTACTACTTTGAATAGCATCCTCAATTTCAGAAACACTAATCTTTTCTTTTCTTATCATACCTGCTACAATATTATCTACTACCATTACTTCTGGTATTAAAACAAGTGAATCATCCTTGCCTTTTAGTAATCTTTGTGATACTACAAGTTTAAGAAGTGAAGCAACCAAATATTTAATAGTTTGTTGATCTCTAACTTCATAGAAGTTAATCATTCTGTCAATTGTTTCTGCACAAGATTTAGTATGAAGAGTACCTATTACTAAATGTCCTGCCTCTGCTGTTTCAATAGCGGCCTCCATTGTTTCTTTATCACGAATCTCACCAATTATTAAAATGTCGCAGTCTTCTCTTAATGAGTTTTTAACACCATCACTATAACTTAAACAGTCCCTACCTACTCCTATTTCCTTTTGAACAATAACAGATTTTTTTGATGTGTGTTTGTATTCTACTGGGTTTTCCAAAGTTAATATTTTCTTATTTTGCTTTTCATTTATATCATTAATAAGTGCATTTAATGTAGTAGTTTTACCAGAATTAGTTTTACCAGTTACTAATACTAACCCTTGTGGCTGACTCATCATTCTTCTAACAATATCTGGTACACCTAAATCTTCATATCTTGGCAATTCGTTTTTTATTAATCTTAATACAACAACTGGTACATCACCTGATGTTGATATATTAACCCTTAATCTAATTTCTCCAAATTCATAGGAAGAATCTAATTTTTTGGTTTCTTTAAAAACTTTATCCTTGTCCAAATTTCCTCTAACAAAGTAATCATATATGTCCATCATATCTTCTTCTGTTAATGGTTCTGTTCCTTGTGCTTCTACTAAATCTCTTCTAATTCTTAACATTGGTTTTAATCCTAAAATTAAGTGCACATCAGAAGCATCTTTTTTTATTGCTTCATTTAAAACCTTATCTATATCAACCATGATATTCCTCCTATGTATATTAATAAATTATTAGCTTATTGTTTATTTCATCTAAAGTAGTAACTCCATCTATTACTTTTTTTATTCCATCTACAACAAGTGGCTTATATCCTGATTCTAAAGCCTTTTTCCTAATTTCCATACTAGAACAGTCTTTAGAGATTAGTTCCTTAAGTTCATCATTAATATTTAATACTTCAAAAATACCAATTCTATCTAAATAACCACTTTGATTACAATATTTGCATCCTACTGTTTCATAAGTTTTTTTACCTTTTAAGTCAAAGTTCATATTGTATTTTTCACTAATTTTTGTAATTATTTCTATTTCTTTTTCATTAAAATCTCTTTCTTTTGCACAATGTTTACAAACCCTTCTTACCAACCTTTGTGATACAGAAGTTGCTAAAATACTTGCAATATCATAATTAGATATACCCATTTTACGAAGCCTTGTAATAACCTCTACACTATCAATTGTATGTATTGTAGATAATACATAATGACCAGTTTGTCCTGCTTGCATTGCTATTTCTGCTGTTTCCTTGTCACGAATTTCTCCTACTAATATAATATCAGGGTCTTGCCTTAATACTGTTCTTAAAGAATCTGAAAAACTAGTTTTAGCATCTATTTCAATTTGGTTTAGGCCATTAATTCTAATTTCAACTGGATCTTCAATTGTAGTAATATTTATTTGTGGATTATTTAAATAATCTATAATACTATAAAGAGTTGTAGTTTTTCCTTCACCAGTTGGGGCAGCTATAATTGTAATGCTGTTCCTTTTGTTAAAACTATTTCTAACTAATTCTTCATCTTCTGGAAATCCTAAATCAAAAATTTGCCTTATGTCTTCGTTTTTCTTTAATAACCTTAATACAAATTTTTCTCCGTAAACATTCTTTTGTGATGATACACGAATATTGTAATCAGGGTAGTTAAGTATTCTACCATCTTGGGGCTCTTGCTTTTCTTGATGCATGTTAGATATTGCTTTTAATCTACCTATTAATTGTGCTTGTTTATCTTTATTTATTTGTACGGCTGTAATTAATCCACCATCTATTCTGTACCTAACTCTAACATTGTTCTCTAATGGCTCTATGTGTATATCACTAGCCCTTTTTTCCATTGCAGTTTTAATAATACTATCTACTAATCCAGATATATCAGCATCTGCATTTATATTTTCAGTTGCCACTCCTTCAAAAGAATCAATTATTGCATCTATATTACTTTCAAAAGTAATATATTTTTCCATTATTAGCCCTTTATTTAATAATAAAAGTCTAACAACTTCTACTGACCTTTTATTAGTAGTATCTGCAAAACATACCTTTATTTTACCTGAATTAATTTCAAATGGAATGGCTTTATTTTGCTTTATTAAATCTAAAGAAATATAATCTGTTATAGATATTTTTAAATCTCGTTCTGTTAAATAAATAGCATTCTCATCTAATATTTCACCAATAGCATTAATTAGCACATTTGGATCACAAAGACCTAATATATTAATAATATCACCAATTTTTTTTCTCGGATGATCCTTCTGGTAATCTAATGCTTGCTCAATATCTGCTTCTCTAACAATCCTTCTTTTTACAAGCTCTATTCCAAGGGGTTGTTTTCTTTCCATTTGTATTTCTCCTTTCTGTTTCTTTAGTATTAATATTATTATACTACAAAATTCGTCAAATCAATATATTAAAATGAATTTACATAAATTTACCAATATTTTAAAACATATTCTATTGTTTTATCAAATCTATCTTTTATATTTTGATTTACGTCATTTTGAAAAGAATTACTAGAAGCCGTCCTATTATCACCAATTGTTAAGTGAACATTAATTAAATTTTTAGTTGTATTGGTATCTGGCACTTTATATGTGCTAGAAGTAAATTCTAAAAATTGTATTTTAGTTGCTATGACTAGATCATCACGATAAATACTATCACCTTCTAGCGTATAAGTAGTTCCATCGTCAAATACAATTTTTTGATCTTCTACTTGTGCTTTGTTATTATTTTTTACATCATTAATAAAAAACATATTAAATTTATTAAATTCTACTGCATATTTATCTTGATATTTTAAATCATTCGCATTTAAAAAGAAATGAGAACTCATAACTGCTAAAGTAGAAACAATAATAGTAACTACTATTATATAAATAACTAATGATGTTAAAGTAATACCTTTTTGTTCTTTCATATTGCTCTCCTTACAACTCTTTTACTTTTAGTCTTCTAATCACAATATTCCTTGTTTCATTTTGAAAAGTATAACTTAAATCTAATTGTACTGTTTTTACTAACTGATCTGTTAATTCATCTGGAATAATGTCAAGCTTAATATCAAAGCTACTTGGAATTGAAAAATCATTTTTCATTTGTGATGCTAATTCTTCTAAATTGTCTTTTTCAACTTCTTCGTATGAAACTTTGTCTATACGCTCCATAGCTTGTACTGCAAAAAGTGTAGCAACAGCATCTAGCTTTGTTTCTGCTTGTACATTAGCTATTTTTATAAATCCACCCACTACTACTCCTGTAAATAGCAATATAATTCCTATAGCAATTGCTGCATCTTGTAGAGTAAACCCTTTATTTGATTTTAAACTTTTGCCTGCTATTTTCATTTTTATTCCTTTCATAAATTACTTAAAAATATAAAAATTAGTAACAATTAAAGTTATAATATTTGTTATACATAGGTAAAACCCAAATGGTATGCTATTAATTATTTGATTTTTGTCATCTTGCTTTTTATGCATTTTCATATTTATTTTTTCAATAAGTAAGTAAATTGCAACAATAAGTAATGTAAAAGTAATACTTAAAATTGTAACTGCCTCATATGTAAAGGTTAAAAGTAACATACATAGTAATAAAATTTGAATAATATAGTCTTCTTTTAATTTTTTTCTTAAATAAAATAAATTTAATAGTTCAAATAAAAATACTATACATAAATATATAACATATCTATAAATAACAGGGTCTTTTTCTATTACATATAGATAAATTATATACATAGTTTCAATAACAAACCCAAATAGTAATACAGAGGTTTGTATTTTATGGTTTTCTTTATCAATACCACTAATAATAAATAAAGAAGTTATATAAAGTAACCCAAATATATAATATATAACTGCACTCAATGTAGATGTATATAAATTTAAATTTATTGACATTGCAAATAATACAAAAACTATTCCAGATAATACCTCAAGTAGTAAGTACCTTGGTCTAATTTTTTGTTTACAATATCTACATTTTCCGCCTAAAAACACATAGCTTAAAATTGGAATTAAGTCAAAAAAGTTAAGTTTGTGATTACAATTAGGGCAATAAGAACGCTCATGTGTAATATCTTTTCCAAGTGGCAACCTATAAACTGCCAATGTAAAAAAGCTTCCAAATAAGGTTCCTATCATAAAAATTATTATATATAAGAAAATATTCATTTGTATTAGTCCCTTTATATTTTTTGTTTTTCTTTTATTTTAATTTTTCTTTACTTTTATTAATGATTTTATAAAAGTTTAGGCATATACACATATGCATATGCCATAACCTTTAAACAATTATTAAATTTTAAGTTTTATCAGTCAAAAACCTATTCTGCCTCATAAGGATTTGGAGTTACTGTAGCAACACCATCTTTAAATATAAGTGAAAATTCTGTACCACTTGCTGTAATTTTAATTGCTGTAGATGTATTAAGTTTTCCATTTGTACTTGTAACTGCAGCACCTTCTGCTACTGTATAATTGTCTGGGAAGTAAGCGGCAACATCACTGAAAGTTTTATCAGCATTTGGGCTAGATGTATAATAAGCCATCATAGCTTCATGCTGCATTTGGTCAGCATATTCTTTAATTGTGCTCCATGCTGTTTTTGTACCAGCATCAGTTGCTGCATCAAAAATACCTCCGTCAGATAATACATAGGTAATTGTAACACCTGCTAAAATTAATAGAACAACTATTGTAACTACTAATGCAATAAGTGTAATACCGTTTTGATCATTTGTTTTTTTCATGACATTACTCCTTTCTCTTTAGATTTTGTTATATTTTTATATTTATTTAAATAAATATAACCTAAATTATTTTAGACCCATGTCATCAAAGAAAGTTCCTGTTGAATTTGGATCTGCTTCTTGCGTAGTGCCTCCAGATGCTCCTCCACCTGAAGTTTGGCTACCATCTCCTCCACCTTCTACAATATCATTTGTACTTGTACTTGCGGCAAATGGGTCTGCCTTACCCGGGACAAAACTGTTAGTTTGTTTATATAAATTAAGATCTGAACCTGTTATTGTATATGTTACTGTTTCTTTTTCTGTTTCTACTATTTGTGTTTCTATTTCTTGTTGTATGTTTTCAGGAGTAGAATATGCTCCTATTTTATTAGGCACTGTTTTGTTAGCTGGAATGTAGTCATAAAATATAACGCCTAATATTAAAACAATAGCAGCACATAGTAGTAACATTATACATACTTCTTTTAAAACTGACTTAAACATTATTTTCTCCTTTACGTTATAATTTATATTGTTTTTAAATATTATTGTGCAGTTTCTTCAGCTTGAGCAGATTCACCGAGTTTCTTGCACATTTTGTGTTCTACCTTCAGTAGTTTCATTTGCTCTGTTATTATCTTCTGTTTGGTTAGCTTCTTGTGTATCTTGATTTTGCTCTACATCTTGTGTTTCTTGGTTTTGCTCTGCATCCGTATTTTCTTGTGGTACTTGCTCTGACTCTGATGTTTGTGGAAGTGAACCACTTACTTTTTCTTGTTTTATTTTAACATTTGCTACTAAAAATGTTGCTGTTAAATTTTCCCCGCCTGGATACATTTTAAAGTTCTGAATTCTAAAAGCTAAATCTGAATCATCTTCTATTGCTTCTACAAATTTAATTATATTTGGATAATTACCTGAAACAGTAAATGTAATATTTTTAACATCATCTTCACCAGTTGTTCCTGATGAAATTTCTAGCTTTGGATTAACTCCCTTGCTAGTTGCATGTCTACCCAACCTTGTAATTAAAAATTCTATTGTATATTCTTCTTGTTGACTTGCTTTTTTTAGTTCTGCATCTGTACTAACATTAGCTAAATCAAGGTATTCTTCTCTAGCTGTTAACAGTTCAGATACGCTCCTA
The DNA here is from genome assembly GCA_947623555.1 of uncultured Clostridia bacterium. GTDB lineage: Bacteria > Bacillota > Clostridia > TANB77 > CAG-508 > CAG-273. The sequence goes on along the minus strand of CANQGW010000008.1, from coordinate 4,778 downwards.
TCTAATTCAACTGTTTTTGCAGGATAGCTACTATCTATTAATAGCTTTGTTTCATCTATTGACCCTGTAAGTTTTTCATTTTCGTTAGATATTTGCCTTACACTTAAAATTTTAAAATCACCTATGGATATTCCTCTAAATATTGCAAAATACGCCATGATAATTAACAATACAATTAAAATACCAATTAAAATTTTTCTCATGGCAAATCTCCTTCTATAATAATTTTAACTAAACCGCCTTCTTTTACTCCTTCAGATGAAACAACAGTATCTGATGATAATATGCCTTGTGTTTTTAAAATTGCTTTAAAGTAACCTAGCTGTTCATATTGTTCTGACTGTGCAGTAATAACAACATGTCTTGCTGTTGTATTTTCTATAGATGTAAGTTGTACTCCTTGTGGAATTGAAGAACCAATTTGAGTTAATAATGTTGGAATTGCTTTTCTACTTTTTGTATTTTCTTCAACTTGCGCTTTAATTGCTTTTAAATTATCTGATAATTGTATATATTCATTTGTTTTTATACTAGTTTGGCTAATATCTTTTGTTACTGCATCTATTTGTGCCATTGTATATTGTTTAACATCATTTACTTGATCATTTTTAACAGTAATTGAATAATTTAAATAAATTGAAAATGCACAATATATAAGGGTTAAAAGTAAAATTCCACCTGCTGACCTTAACATCCAGCGTTCAATATTATCAAGCTTGCCTTTTAAATCAAACTTAAATAATTTAGAAAGATCTATTGATTTACCATTTTTGCCTTTACCAGTATCAAACTTTTCAAAAATAGTATTTAAGTCATCTCTCCAAGTTCTGCTTTTAAAGTTCATATCTTTAAGACCATAGCCTAATCCTTGAAGTGCAAGTGCTATTGCTGAATTTACTTCTATATAGTCTTTCATATTAATTTTAACACTATCTTTAATAAAGAAAGGTTTTAATAATTCACATTTTTCGGTTTTAAAGAATTCTTGAAAATATAAGTCAATATTATTTATTGCAGACAACGTGCCTGTTAAATAAATTCTATCTATTTTAACTGTGCTATTAGCTAATGTTTCTTGCACATTGCTTGCTATTTTATATAGTACAGGCATAATGTCATCTAAATACTCATTTTCTTCATCTTGAAGTTCTTTGCCTTCCATTGTATATATTGTACTATTTTTGCAAATTTCATAAGCTTTTGAATAAGAATTTTCTTTTGTTCTAATAGACTCTAGAACTGCACTTGCGCCATCTTCTATTTTATTTATTGAATATACTTTTTGATCTACAATTGTAGTTAGTGTGGTTTGTTCTTCCAAATTAATAATTAGTATATTTTCTTTTGGTTTTAAATTTGCAATATTAGAAATACTAATTCCCATTGGAGATATTGTAGATAAATTATATTCTGAAAATTGTTGCGACTGTGTATTAATTGTAGATTTATTGCTAGAAACGTGTATTACTTTAATTTTTTCTTTATCATCTAAATTATTAACTAAAGCATACCTTGTTTCTATAGCATTTTTGTTTAAACCTTTTTCAGTGCAAAAAGATTCATATTCTGTTGCAATTGCTTTCCTTAAGTCATTTTTGTTTAATAAGCTAAACATATTAAAATATTGATATGCTTCTTCTGACAAGTTAATACTAATTGGCACTTTAAAACTATATGTGTCAGATATAATTTGATTAATTGCTTCACCTATTTGATCATAGAATTTTATTCCAAACGATTCTACTATCAAAACTTCATGTTCTTTTGATATCTTTGCATATTTAATTATATTTGGTTCTATATATATACCTAAACAACTAGACATCGCTTTCTCCTTCGTTTAAAATAAAAAATCTAGTATTATATTTAACAAAAATCGACAAAACATACTTGAATTTTTTGTGTAATTTTACAATTTTTGATGTTTTTATACCATTCTTTAAATATTTTATCTTTTTTCATTTAAAAGTCAATATATATTTAGTATATTTAATATAATTGTAAAATTTCTGTAATATTTTTGTAATATTTCATTTTGAACTATAAAAAAACATTATTCCCCGTAAATGCAAAAAAGGTTAAAACATATATGTATTTTAACCTTTTTTTACACTCTATTTAATAAACAAAACCGCAATTATTATTAAACCTAATATTACACGGTACACTGCAAACCATTTGAAGCTTCCTTTTTTTAAATAATTTAATAAAAATTTAATTACAAAAATTCCTACAATAAAGCTTGCTAGTACTCCTACAAAAAATGGAACATTAAATACAAAGTCCTTTGCTTTAAAAACAGTAGCTGCTAATACAATTGGTGCTGATAGCATAAATGAATAACGAGCTGCTGATTCCCTTTTTACGCCCATAAGCCTTGCTGTAGTCATTGTAACACCAGAGCGTGAAACTCCAGGAATAAAAGCTAATGCTTGTGATAAGCCAATTAAAAAGGTTTGTTTTAGTGTCATATTCTCATAATCTGTTACAGATTTTGATTTTTTATCTACTACATAAAGTATAATTCCCATTACTATTAAAGCTATTGCAATAATTAAAGGTTTTGTTAGTGCGCCTTCTAAATATTTATCTAAAATAAATCCGATAATTCCACCTGGTATTGTTGCAAGTACAATGTACCAAAACATTCTACCTTCTGTAGATTTTTTCTTTTTTATAACTTGTTCATATCCACCTTTAATTAATTGTAACCAGTCTTTGAAAAAATATATTCCTATCGCTAATAGTGTTCCAAAGTGAAGGGCTACATCAAACCCTTCAAAAGCCAAGTTAAAAAGTGGGTTATTTGTCCAGCCAAAAAGCCATGGTATTATGTTTAAGTGTGCAGAACTAGATATTGGTAATAGTTCTGTTAAACCTTGCACTATTCCTAAAATTAATGATTGATAAACTTCCATTTTTTCCTCCCTTATTCTTTTTGTTTTCCTTCATTTTCTATTTGATTTTCTTTTTTCTTATTAAATTTTTGTATGTCGTCACTGTTTAAGTTTTCTATTAATATGCATGTTTTACTTAAATGACTATTTACCTTTTTCTCTTTTTTTGTTAACACTTTTTTTATTTCTTTAGTTTCTAGCTGTTCGCTTGGAGGCATAACCTCTTTTTTTATAGGTTCAAAAATAGGGTCCTTTTTCATTTGCATATATGCCCTTGGGTCTAACTGCACTGCTACATTCATATAATTTCTTGCTCTATCCTCATCACCTTTTAAAATTGCAATTTGTGAAAGGTAATAGTATGAGCCAGCTTCTAGATCTTCCTGCTTTAAAGATTGCCTAAAATAGTTTTCCGCCTCATCTAAATCGCCATATATTAAAGCAATTTGACCTAAATTCAATTTGGCATTATAACTTAAAGTATTAATTTCTGCTGCCTTTTCATAAAATTCTTTTGCCCTTTGAAAGTCGTTAATCATAGTATATGCCATTCCAACATTGTAATATAATTCAAAACTGCTAGGATGATAACGTAGCGCCGCCATATAAACCGAAACCGCTTCTTTATACATTTGCTGTTCAAAATAGATATCACCTAATAAATATGTGGCTTTTTCATTTTCTGGCATTTGCTTTAAAATATCTTGTAATATTATAATTGCTTTTTCGTTTTGGTTATTTTTATTAAAAGCTATAGATAACTGATAATAGCTATCCATATCTTGTGACTTTAAGTCTGTTACTTTTATATATTCGCTAATTGCAGCCTCATAGTTTTCTTCTTTCATATAAATTTGTGCTAATAATTTATGTGATATATATGAATTTGGATTTTTAGCTAAAAATTTATTTAAAATAGTTTTTGCAGTATCTGTTTTACCTAATTTATTTAGTATATACACAGCCACTATTCTAAATAATTCTGACAAATCTATTTTTAATGTTTTTTCTATTATAAATAATAATAGTGGTATAGCAATAGATAGCAAATACATTAATATTTTTATACTAGCATGAAAAGAAGTAGCAACTAGCAATTCTGTAAAATTAATTGCGATACCGATGAATTCTATTAATAATAGATAAATATAAGCTGTATCATTTTTTTTAATTAATTTTAGAAATGTAATTGTAAATAGTGCAATTGCTATTACGTTAAAAATTATTTTTTCAAACATATTCTTCCTCTTTTATATTACTATTTTTTCAAAGTATATTGTTCATCATATTGTTTCATAGCCTTTTCTATAATTTCTTCTGCCTCTTTTCTTCCAAGCATTTTATCAACTGATGTAGTTTTTCCTTCTAGCTGTTTATATACCTCAAAAAAGTGCATGATTTCAGAAGAAATTTGTGCTGGAACTTCGCTAATGTCTTTATAACAATTTAAAAATGGATCTTGTTTGCAAATTGCAATAATTTTTTCGTCATATTCTTTATTGTCTGTCATTGTTAAAACACCTATTGGGTAACATTCCACTAATGTTAAAGATGATATTTCTTCTTGGCATAATACTAAAACATCTAGTGGGTCATTATCATCTGCATAAGTTCTTGGAATAAAGCCATAATTTGCTGGGTAATGAGTAGAAGTATACAAAACCCTATCTAATTTAAGCATGCCAGTTTCTTTATCTAATTCATATTTATTACGACCATTTTTACTAATTTCAATTACTGCAACAAAATCATCTTTTTTTATTCTTTCTTTAGAAATATCATGCCAAATATTCATTTTTTATTTCTCCTCGTATAATATGTTTATAAGGTTTATTTAATATAAATTTTATAAACATATTTTTTATATTTTAAATAACCTTT
>CANQGW010000007.1 GCA_947623555.1 uncultured Clostridia bacterium | reverse complement strand
TTGAAAAATTGACAAAAAAATTAAGCATTTTTAATGCTTACATAGATTTTTTTTATTTGCAACTGTCAAATTCCCGTAAAATAAAAAAACATTCAAACTTAAACAAATAATTATTGACAAAATATATTAGTAATAATAGAATAAAATAAATAAAAGGAGGTATTTAAAAATGGGAGTTGCGTCATTAGTATTAGGAATTATAGGAATTGTTTCAGCTATTACTATTATAATTTCACCACTTGGTTTAATTGGTGTAATTGTAGGTTTAATTTTAGGAATTGTAGATGTAGTAAAAAAGGGAAAAACAGGTGAGAAAAGAGGTATAGGAATAGCAGGAATTGTTATATGTGCTATTATGATAATGGTATTATTAGTAGAAAGCTTTATATCAATAGTAGGCTTGGGAGTATATATTTTTAATAATGCTGCAGAAACATTAGACGATACATATCCTTCTTTATCTTCTCAAGCAGTGAATATTTTTAATGGAAAATTTGAATCCTATAAAGGTTTGCAAAAAGGGGCTTCAGTAAAGGCGTTGTTAAATATGGTAATGATTAATAACGAAACATCTCCTGAAAGAAGTATAACTGTTGAAATAGATGGAACAACATACTATAATGTAAATAATGCAAAAACAAAAATAACGTTATCAGACAATTACAATGTTTCATTTGACCATGATAATAACGGATATATTGATGAAATAGAAATAAAAACAACTAATTAGAAGAAGTGAGGAAAAAATGTCAGTATTAATAAATGGTAAGGAATTGGCCCAAAAAATAAGATTAGGTTTAAAAGAAGAGGTAGAGGTATTAACAAAACAAGGAATTAATCCAAAACTTGCTGTAATAATGGTAGGTAGCGACAAGGCATCAGAAGTATATGTGCGCAATAAAAGCAAAGCATGCAATGAAATAGGAATAGCCTTTGAAGAATTTTTACTAGATGAAAATATTAAAATGGAGGATTTATTAAGCCTAATAAAAGGCTTAAATGCTAGGGATGATATTAATGGAATTTTACTTCAAAGCCCAATTCCAAAACATTTAGACATAAGGCAAGCTTTTAATGCTATTGATTATAAAAAAGATGTTGACGGATTTCATCCGGTTAACGTAGGAAAACTTGCTATTGGAGAGGAAGGTTTTGTTTCATGTACACCTGCTGGTGTAATGAAAATGCTAGAAGAATACAACATTAATGTAGAAGGAAAAAGAGCAGTAGTAATTGGAAGAAGTAATATTGTAGGAAAACCATTATCACAGCTTTTATTAAATGCAAATGCAACTGTAACTATTTGCCATTCTAGAACGCAAAACATAAAAGAAATAACAAAACAAGCAGATATATTAGTTGCAGCATTAGGAAAACCAAAATTTGTAACTGCTGACATGGTAAAAGAGGGTGCAGTTGTAATAGATGTAGGAATTAATAGAAATGAAGAAGGAAAATTAGTAGGGGATGTAGATTTTGAAAATGTTGAAAAATTAGCATCATATATTACACCAGTACCAGGCGGGGTAGGACCTATGACAGTTGCAATGTTAATGGCAAATGTTGTAAAATCAGCTAAATTAAAATAAAAAAGAAAAAGGGGAAAATTTTTGGGGGCTATAAATAGGAGGCAGATATTATGAAAATTGTTCATCAAACTCAAAAAGAGTACCCAGAAAAACTTAAAAAAATTTATGCACCACCTACTAAATTATATGTGTTAGGTGATGAAACCATCTTAAATAAGCCATCAGTTGCTATTATTGGCTGCAGAGATGCAAGCCAATATGGAAGAGAGGTGGCTTTTAACTTTGCGTATGAATTATCAAAAAGAGGTATAGTAATTGTAAGTGGTTTAGCAAAAGGAATTGATATATGTGCACATTTAGGAGCAGTAAAAGCAAATGGAAAAACAGTGGCAATTTTAGGAGGCGGTTTTTCACATATTTACCCTGCAGAACATAAAAAATATTTAAACCCAATTATAGAGCAAGGAGGGGCTATTATCACCGAATATGAACCTAATATTAAACCATTTCCGGCTAATTTTCCTGCCAGAAATAGAATTATAAGTGGTATATCAAATGGAGTGCTAGTAGTAGAGGCAAGGCAAAAAAGTGGTACTTTAATTACGGTTGACTATGCATTAGAACAGGGAAGAGAAGTATTTATTATTCCAGGTAATATTACAAGCAATAATTCTTATGGAACGAATGAATTAATTAAACAAGGAGCTAAATTAGTTACAAATATAGATGAAATATTAGAAGACATTTTATAGTGCAAAAAATAGCCATTTCACATTATATAAACCCTTGCAAAATATAAAAACTATGATATAATTATGGTGTTATATGAGCCAATATATTTAGGAGAAATTATGCCAAAATTTTTTGTAAAAACAAATCAAATTAATAATAATGAAATAAAAATTGTTGGAGAAGATGTAAAACATATAACTCAAGTATTACGCGCAAAAAATAACGAGGAATTAACTATTTGTGATATAAACACAGGAACAAATTATATAACATGTATTAGTAAATGCAGCACAGATTATGTGATATGTAATATATTAAAAGTGCTTAAATCTTCAAACGAACCACAGGTACAAATTACAATTTTTCAGGGGCTTCCCAAGTCAGACAAAATGGAATATATTATCCAAAAAAATACAGAATTAGGAGCAAGCTTTTTTGTACCAGTAATTATGCAAAGATGCATAGCTAAATTAAATGAAAAAGATGTAGACAAAAAAATACAGCGTTGGCAAAAAATTGCAACATCAGCTGCAAAACAAAGCGAAAGAAACATTATACCAAATGTTCAAAATCCAATTACTTTGCAAGAATTAAGTAGAAAAATAAATGAATTTGACCTTGTAATATTAGCATATGAAAACGAGGAAAATAATACATTAAAAAACGAACTTAAAAGTTTAAAAAATACTAAAAATGCTAAAATTGGTATGATAATTGGTCCAGAAGGCGGGCTTGAAAAAAGTGAAGTGGAAACTTTAATAAAATCTGGAGCAAAAGTAGTAACATTGGGAAAAAGAATTTTAAGAACTGAAACAGCTTCAATTATGATAACAAGTAATATAATTTATGAATATGAAGTATAAGGAGGAAACAAATGGAAGATAAAAAGCAAACAGCAAAAAAAGAAGAAACTAAAGAGCCAAAAACAAAAAAAGTTGCAACAGGAAATACAAAAAAAGTTGTTCAAAAAAGAAGTTCATCTACAGCATCAAAAGAAAAGACGGCTACTAAAAAAACAAGCACTAAAAAAGAAGAAACTTTAGATGAAAAAAAGCCAAAAACAGCTAGCAAAAAAACAACTACTACCAAAAAAGCTACTGAAAGTAAGAGTAATAAAAAAGCTGAAAAACAAGGAAAAGTTGAAAAAGAAGTAGAACTAAAAGAAACAAAAAAGAAAGCTACTACTAAAAAGGCTGCAGAAGAAAAACCAAAAAAGGAAAAGACCGTATCAGAAAAAACTAAAACAGAAAAAAGTGTCAAAAAGAAGTCTGACGATGAACAAAATAAAAAAGAAGAGACCACCAAAAAAACTACTAAAAGTGAAGAAAATGAAAATAAAGGCAATAACATAAAAAAAGAAAAAAATAAAAAAAGTGCAAACCTTAATATAAAAGAAATGTCACAAATACAAGAGGTTGTTCACGAAGAATTAAAGAAAAATAAAAAAATTCCAGAAGATAAGGAAAAGAAAATATTAAATAAAGTATTTCAAGGAATTGCTTTAGCAGTTGTAATATTATTTTATTTTAATTTTATAGTTTTAGGCTTTATTAATATAGCTTCTAATATCTTTTTGACGGATTTAAAAGTGTTTAGTGTAGCAATTCTTCTAATTTCAATTGGATTATTTGAAATAGCATATAAAAAAGAAAGTTTAAGTTTGGCAGTTAATGGAATAGAAATTTTAATATTAGCATTTGTTACTATGGCTTTACTTTATATTAATTTAATGTGGTCAGACAAGTTTATACCAATAGCAGTACTTATTTCATATTTATTTGCAATTTACTATGTTGCTAAAACAATTATTGTTTACCGAAAAATGCAAAAGCAATATTTTGTAGATTCTATGAAAGAAATAATAAAAAAATAACAAAGGAGCAAGTATATGAACAGCATGACAGGCTTTGGAAGAGCCAAACTAGAAAAAGGTTCAAGAGAATATTTAGTAGAAATTAGGTCTGTAAATCATAAATATGCAGATATAACTGTTAAAGCACCTCGTAACCTTTTATATTTAGAAGATAAAATTAGAAAATCAGTTTTAAATAAAATATCTAGAGGCAAAATAGAGGTTTTTGTTAATTATGCTAATTATGGAATGGAAGGAAAAAATATTATTATAAACAAAGAATTAGCAAAAAGGTATATACAAGAACTTTCTAACTTGGCAGAAGAAAGCAGTATTCCTAGTGGACTTCGAGCTGTTGAGGTTTCAAAAATGCCAGATGTTTTAAATGTTCAAATAGAAGAAGATAGTTTAGAGCAAATTTGGCTAGAATTATCTGAATGTTTAGAAAGTGCATTAGATAATTTTATGGAAATGAGAAGGCTAGAAGGAGAAAAAATACAAAAGGATTTAGAAAATCGCCTGCAAAACATTGAAAAAAATGTCGATGAAATTTATAACCTTTCTACTGGACTTGTAGAAGAATATATAGTAAAATTGGAAGAAAGAATAAAAGAACTTTTAAAGGTTGATGTGGTAGATCAAACAAGGTTAGCACAAGAGATAGTTATTTATTCTGATAAATATTCAGTTCAAGAAGAATTAACTAGGTTAAAAAGCCATATTTCACAATTTAAAAAATTAATGGAATCAAATGAGCCTTGTGGTAAAAAAATTGATTTCCTAGTACAAGAAATGAATAGAGAAACAAATACGATAGGCTCTAAATCTGGAAAATTAGAAATTACTAATATAGTAATTGATTTAAAAACAGAGTTAGAAGACATAAGAGAGCAAATTCAAAATATTGAATAAAACTAAATATGTTACTTATAATAAAAATTTGATAAATAATATTTTAAAAGAAAGAGGGGAAAACAATGTTAGTAAAACCAACTGTATTAGAACTATTAGAAAAAGTTGATAATCGTTTTCAATTAGTATCTGCTACTTCTAAACGCGCTAGACAAATAGCAGCAGGAAGCACGCCACTTACTAAAAAAGAAGAACCATCTGCTGTATCACTAGCAGCTGATGAAATAGCAGAAGGTAAGGTGAGTGTATGCTAGTATTATTATCTGGTGTGTCTGGAGCAGGTAAAGATACAATAAAAAGAGAATTAATTGAAAAAATGGAAAATGTAGAATCTCTTCCATCTTATACAGATAGGCTTCCTAGAAGCAACGATATACCAGGTGTAACCTATAACTTTGTTACTACTAAAGAGTTTGAAGAGATGATAAAAAATGGTGAATTATATGAATATAGTGTACATCATGAGCATTATTATGGAACTTCTAAAAAACTATTAAATGAAAAAATAAATAGTGGCAAAATTATTGTTAAAGATATTGAAGTAAATGGTGTAGAAAATTTAACAAGATTATTAAAAAATGATGTTAAAATTATAACTATATTTTTAAAAGTGCCAAAGGAAGAACTTGAAAAAAGGCTAGAACAAAGGGTAGACAAGCCAAGTATTAAAGAAATACAATTAAGGCTAAATAGGTTCGATTTTGAGGAATCTAAAATAGGAATGTATGATTATGTAATAAAAAATAATAATCTACAAAAAACAGTTAATGTTATTATGGAAATTATAAAAAATGAATATAGTTTATCAAAAAGCGAAGCAGAATTTTAAATTTATATAAAACTATTAGCATATAACTGCATAATATAAATACAAAAGAGGAGGGGTACTAATATGATACAAAATGTTAAGTTAGATTTAAAAAATACTAAAATTGCAGAAAAAGATATAATGCAATATGCCGAACTTATTGCTGAAATTCATGAAGACTTACATAAAAAAAGCAAAGATAAAAAAGAATTTTTAGGATGGTTAGAACTTCCTACTAAATATGACAAAAAGGAAGTTGAAAAAATAAAAAAATCTGCTCAAAAAATTAGGGAAGATTCTGATATATTATTAGTAATAGGAATTGGCGGTTCGTATTTAGGTGCAAGGGCTGTTATAGAGGCTTTAACGCATACATTTTATAATTACCTTGAAAAAGGTCAAAGAAAAACTCCTCAAATTTTATATGTGGGAAATAATTTAAGCCCAAACTATATAAATGATTTAATAGAACTAATTGGAAACAAAGACTTATCTATAAACGTAATTTCAAAGTCAGGTACTACTATGGAGCCTGCTATTGCATTTCGTATTTTTAGAGAGTTTTTAGAAAATAAATATGGCTTAAAAGAAGCTAAAAAAAGAATATATGTTACAACTGACAAAAAAAATGGAGCGTTAAAACAAATTGCAAAACAAGAAGATTATACTACATTTGTAATACCAAATGATGTAGGTGGCAGGTATTCTGTTTTAACACCAGTTGGGCTTTTACCAATTGCAACAGCTGGAATTGATATAGACAAATTATTAGAAGGTGCTAAATTTGCACAAGAAAAATATTTAGATAAAAATTTAAAATACAATGACTGCTACAAATATGCAGTTGTTAGAAATATGCTATATAGAGATAGAAAAAGCATGGAGATTTTAGTAAGCTATGAGCCAAAGCTTCATTATATAATTGAATGGTGGAAGCAATTATTTGGAGAAAGTGAAGGAAAAAACGGAAAAGGGTTATACCCCACAGGTGTAGAGTTTACAACAGATTTACATTCACTAGGTCAATATATTCAAGAAGGAAAAAGAAATTTATTTGAAACTGTAATTAATATTAAAGAATCTGAAACAGACCTAAAAATTAAACAAGATGAAGACAATTTAGATGAACTTAATTATTTAGTAGGTAAGGGGTTAGATGAAATAAATAAAAAGGCAATGGAAGGAACAATAAAAGCACATGTAGAAGGAAATGTGCCAAATATTGTTATAACCATGGATAAGCTAAATGCTTATAATTTAGGACATTTAATATATTTCTTTGAACTTGCATGTGCGGTTTCAGGAAGTATACTAGGTGTAAACCCATTTGATCAGCCGGGAGTAGAAAAATACAAATCAAATATGTTTAGTTTACTAGGAAAACCAGAAAAAGAGCAAGAGCCAGAAAAACCTAAACGTGGAAGACCTAGAAAAAAAGTAAGCTAGAAAACATTAGCAAAGGTGTTGACATTGCTTCAATATTATGTTAAAATATTTATCTGTAAGCCGCCTGGGTCGGGCAACTAAATATTGCTATAAAATAGCAATTGCCTTGTTATTTATGCTTAGCGAGTATACAAATATGGGAGGTGTACTAACAAATGTACGCAATTATTGAAAGCTGTGGAAAACAGTACAAAGTAGCAGAGGGAGAAGTAGTATTTTTCGAGAAATTAGATGCTGAAGAAGGTAAAAAAGTAACATTTGATAATGTTGTTTTAGTATCTGACGAAAAAAAAGTAGAAGTAGGAGCTCCTTATGTAAAAGGTGTTAAAGTTGAAGGAAAAGTAGTTTCTCATGGTAAAGGTGAAAAAGTTTTAGTTTACAAATACAAAGCTAAAAAGAACTACAGAAGAACACAAGGACATAGACAACCATACACTAAAGTAGAAATTACTAAAATAAGAACAGCAGAAGCTAAAGCAGAAACTGCTGCAAAAGCTGAAGTAAAAGAAACATCAGCAAAACCAAAAACAGAAACAAAAAAAGAAGCTTAAATAAATAATATAAAAGGGAAAATTCCTTAAAGTTCGTAATCGAAGGGAGTGAAAAAGCATGGCTCATAAAAAAGGTCAAGGTAGTGTTAAAAACGGTAGAGATAGTGAATCTAAACGTTTAGGTCTAAAAAGAGCAGATGGGCAAGTTGTTCCAGCTGGTAATATATTAGTAAGGCAAAGAGGAACTAAAATTCATCCAGGTACTAATGTTGGTATTGGTAGTGATGATACACTTTTTGCAAAAGTAACTGGTAAAGTTAAATTTGAAAGACTTGGCAGAGATAAGAAAAAAGTCAGTGTTTATCCAGTAGTAGAAGGTAAAGCTGAATAACTAATTTTAAGGGGTTGAGGTAAAAATCTCAACTCTTTTGTTTTAATTTTACCTTATAAAGCAAAAATAAAATTTCTTTTCTTCCAAAAACTTGTAAAACATATTAAAAACCAGTATAATAGATAATAGATTTTTATTAAAGGAATGATGTGTAAATGGAAAACAATAAAAAACGTATGCTAACAGGTGATAGACCAACAGGAAAATTGCATATTGGTCATTATTTTGGCTCACTAAAAACAAGAGTAGAGCTTCAAAATAGTGGAAATTATGATCCATATATTTTAATTGCTGATGTGCAAGCATTAACAGATAATTTTGATAATCCAGAAAAGGTAAGAAATAATATAAAAGAGGTAGTAATGGATTATTTATCAGTTGGAATAGATCCAGAAAAAACTACTATATATATTCAATCAATGGTTCCAGAAACAGCAGAATTAACAGTTTTTTATTCTAATTTAGTTACAGTTGCAAGGTTAGAGCGTAACCCAACAGTAAAAACAGAAATAGCACAAAAAAAAGATGTGTTTGGAGAAAGCGTTACATATGGCTTCTTGGGCTACCCAGTAAGCCAAGCTGCAGACATTACAGTAGTAAATGGAGCGGTAGTTCCAGTAGGTGAAGACCAATTACCATTAATAGAGCAGTGCAAAGAAATTGTTAGAAAATTTAATAGTATTTATGGCGAAACTTTAACAGAGCCAGAAGCTATTTTATCACAATATAAAAGGATAAAAGGTTTAGACGGAAACGAAAAAATGGGCAAATCGTTAGGAAATGCTATTTATTTGTCAGACCCAGAAGAAGAAGTAAATAAAAAAATAATGAGTGCAGTAACAGACCCTGCAAGAATAAAAAAAGACGACCCAGGGCACCCTGATATATGTATGGTAGCATATTATCACAAATTATTTAGCTCTTTAGATGAAGTGAAATGTGTTTGTGAAGAATGTAAAGCAGGAAAAAGAGGCTGTGTTGCTTGCAAGAAACAATTAGCACAAAATGTAAATAATTTTCTAGACCCAATTAGGCAAAAAAGAAAATATTATGAAGAACATCCTGAATTAGTAGAAAAAATATTAAAAGAAGGAACCTTAAAAACAAGGCAAACAGCTAAAGAAACTATGCAAAAAGTAAAAAAGGCAATGAAACTAGATTATTTTGAATAATATGAAAAGCTACTATTAGCTATCAAAACTAAAGGAGAAAAACAATGTTTACAGACTACGTAAAAATAATTGCAAAAGCAGGAAATGGCGGCGATGGAGCCGTTTCTTTTCGTAGAGAAAAATATATACCAGCAGGAGGACCAGACGGTGGCGATGGCGGAAGAGGTGGAAATATATATTTTGAAGTAGATCCAGACACTAATACACTTATAGACTTTCGCTATCAAAAAAAGTTTAAAGCAGAAAATGGTCATAATGGAGAAGGTGCAAACCGTTATGGAAAAAGTGGAGAGGACCTAACCATTAAAGTTCCTATTGGTACTATTGTAAAAGATGCGCAAACAGGTAAAATGTTAGCTGATTTATCAAGTAAGGGTCAAAAAGAACTCATATTAGCAGGTGGCAGAGGTGGAAAGGGAAATAGTCATTTTGCCACATCTACTAGGCAGGCTCCACACTTTTCACAAGAAGGCGAAAAGGGCGAAGAAAAAGAGCTTATATTAGAATTAAAACTTTTAGCAGATGTAGGGTTAATAGGCTTTCCTAATGTAGGAAAATCTACCTTGCTTTCTGTTGTTACAGATGCTAAACCTAAAATTGCAGATTATCATTTTACTACACTAGAGCCAAATCTAGGGGTAGTAAAAGGTGAATATGGTGACAGCTTTGTTATAGCAGATATACCAGGAATTATAGAGGGTGCAAGTACTGGCATAGGCCTTGGAATACAGTTTTTACGCCATATAGAAAGAACAAGATTACTTTTACATGTAATAGATGTATCAGGCACAGAAGGTAGAACCCCTGTGGAGGATTTTAAAATAATAAATGAAGAACTTAAAAAATATAGTGAAAAGTTAAGTACTAGAAGGCAAATTATAGTAGCAAATAAAATAGATAGTATGCAAGACGAAACTTTATACAATGATTTAGAAAAACTAGCAAAAGAGAAGAATATAGAAATTTATAAAATTTCAGCTGCTACAAATGTTGGTATTAAAGACTTAATGAAGCGAGTTTCAGAAGTACTAAAAACATTACCAAAAGAAGATTTAATAGAAATAAGCAAGCCTAAAAAAGTTTATACTTTAAATGAACAAGAGGGTGTTATTGTTAAAAAAGAAAATGGTATGTTTATTGTTTGTGGCGAAGTTATAGAAAAGCTTATGAGAACTGTTAATTTAGAAGATAATGAATCACTACACTATTTTCACAGAAGGCTAAATGAACTTGGCGTTAATGATAAGCTAAAAAGTTTAGGTATTCAAGATGGTGATTATGTTCAAATTTCAGATTATGAGCTAGAGTGGGAAGAGTAAAAAATTAAACTTAAAACAAGATAGAAATAAATAGTAAAATTTTACAAAAAACCTTGAATTAAATTATAACTAATGTTATACTTTAATTATTAAATTTTAAAATTTAATAAAGTTTATATGAGAGGTGGTGAAAAATATGGATCAAGAAATTAAAATGGCATTAAATAAGCATGAAGAGCATTTAAAAAGTTGTGATGAACATTTTATACAAGTAGACAAAAAACTAAAAGAACATGATGAGCACTTTGAAAGAATTGAAGAAATGATTAAAGACTTACAAAGATCAATATTAATTATTGAAGATGCTGTTACAAACAAAATTCCAGCACTTTTTGACGGTTATGCAATGCATCAAGAAAAACAAGAACAATTAGAAACAAGGGTAGACAATTTAGAAAATATATCAGAAAAACATTCTATTCGTATATCATCTTTAGAAACAACTACTAGTGAAAATTCAAAACAATTAGCTCATTTACTATCTTAAATCATATTTTTTTCAAAGATAGATCTTATTTGTTGCTAAATTTATAAAATGGAGCTTAAATATGTATTCAAACTAAAAAAGAGTATATATTTAAGCTCCATTTTACTAATTAAAAATAAACTACCAATAATTTATTTAAAAAGTTTTTATGTCTTAAAATTTCTTAAATTTACCACTTGAAAAACAAAGCAAAATATGCTAAACTATACAAGAAAATAAAATAACAAACAAGGGCGATTATAAAGGACAACACAGTATTTACAAAATCTTACAGAGAACTAAACATTTGGTGAAAGTTTAGTAGAAACTTATAAGTATTGTTATCACCTTTTAAGCTGTTTCTTTGAAATTAAATAAAAGTAAAAGAAAACGTAAATCCTGCGTTAAAGGAAAAAGTGAAAAGAAATATCATTTATTCTTTTAAATTAGGTGGTACCGCGGAAAGTAAAAGCCATTTCGTCCTAAAACAAAGACGAGATGGCTTTTTTTGTAAATAAAATAAAAGGGAGGAACTAAAAATGTCAGAAGAAAAACAAGATTATGGAAAAACATTAA
Organism: uncultured Clostridia bacterium; assembly: GCA_947623555.1. Taxonomy (GTDB): domain Bacteria; phylum Bacillota; class Clostridia; order TANB77; family CAG-508; genus CAG-273. Next base: position 38,697 of record CANQGW010000007.1, on the reverse strand, counting down.
ATTTACCAAGCACAGAATTTCCAATGAGAGGAAACTTACCAGAAAATGAGCCAAAAATCAAAGAAGAAATTTTTGATAATGGTCTATATGAAAAAATGTTAAAGAAAAACGAAGGTCATAAACATTATGTATTACATGATGGACCTCCTTATGCAAATGGCGAAATTCATATGGGACATGCTTTAAATAAAGTGTTAAAAGATACTGTAAATCGTTTTAAAAGTTTGCAGGGCTATAAAATAAATTATGTTCCTGGCTATGATACACATGGACTTCCAACTGAAAAAAAGGCTATTCAAGCATTAGGAATTAATAGAGAAGAAATTGGTATTACTAAATTTAGAGATACCTGTCGTGACTTTGCTCTTCAATATGTAGATAAGCAATCAGAAGGTTTTAAAAGGTTAGGTGTACTTGCAGACTGGGAACACCCATATAAAACTTTAATGCCAGAGTTTGAAGCAAGGCAAATAGGCGTGTTTGCAGAAATGTATTTAAAAGGGTATATTTATAAAGGTTTAAAACCAGTTCATTGGTGTATTGACTGTGAAACAGCATTAGCAGAGGCAGAAATTGAATACAAAGATATTACATCACCATCTATATATGTAAAATTTCCAGTAGTAGATGGAAAGGGAGTATTAGATACTGACACAAGCATTGTTATTTGGACAACAACACCATGGACACTTCCAGGAAATACAGGTATTACTGTAGGTGGAGACTATGAATATAGTTTAGTAGAATGTGAAAAAGGAAAACTGGTAATGGCAACATTACTTGTAGACCAAGTAATGGGTAAAATTGGTTCTAAAAACTATAAAACTTTAAAAACAGTAACAGGAGCAGAATTAGAAGGAATACTTTGTGCTCATCCATTTTTAGATAGAACTTCTAGAGTAGTATTAGGCGCAGAAAATGATGTTGCAGTTGATTTAGAAACAGGTACAGGAGCAGTTCATACAGCACCTAGCTATGGTAAAGAAGACTACCTATGTGGTTTAAGAAATAATTTAGACATTATTGTTACAGTTAATGGAAAAGGTTACCAAACAGAAGGTGCAGGCCCATTTGTAGGATTAAGTTGTGATGAATCTAACAAGGTAATTCCAGAATGGTTAGACGAGCATGGATACTTATTAAGAAAAGAAGATATTCTACACTCATATCCACATTGTTGGAGATGTAAAAACCCAATTATATTTAGAGCAACAGATCAATGGTTTGCATCAGTAGATGGATTTAAAGATGAAACATTAAAAGCAATTGAAACAGTAAAATGGACACCAAGCTGGGGAAAAGAAAGAATTGCAAGCATGGTAAAAGATAGGGCAGACTGGTGTATTTCAAGGCAACGTACATGGGGTGTACCAATTCCAATTTTCTATTGTAAAGAATGTGGAACTGAATATGCTACAAAAGAAAGCTTTGAAAAAGTAGAAAAAATATTTAGGCAAAAAGGTTCAAATGCATGGTTTGAATTAAGTGAAAAAGAGTTAATGCCAGAAGGTGCAACATGCCCTAAATGTGGATGCCATGAATTCAAAAAAGAAACAGACATTATGGATGTATGGTTTGACTCTGGTTCATCACATCAAGGTGTACTTGTAGAAAGAGGAATTGATTTCCCAGCAGACTTATATTTGGAAGGACATGATCAATATAGAGGTTGGTTCCAATCATCTATATTAACTTCTGTTGCAACAAAGGGAGTAGCTCCATACAAAGCTATTTTAACACATGGCTGGGTAATAGATGAAGAAGGCAGAAAAATGTCTAAATCATTAGGAAATGGTATTAGCCCTCAAGATATTATAAAAGAATATGGAGCAGATATTTTAAGGTTATGGGTATTGTCGTCAGATTTTAAATCAGATGTTAGTATCTCAAGAGATATATTAAAACAAATAAGCGAAAGCTATAGAAAAATGAGAAACACTGCAAGATATATATTAGGAAACACTTCAGACTATGACCCAGAAAAAGACCAAGTAAAATATGAGGACATGCAGGAAATAGATAAATGGGCATTGTTAAAGGTAAATAAATTATTAAAAGATTCAGTACAAAATTATGAGGACTTTAACTTCCATTTAGTATATCACGATATTAATCAATTCTGCGTAATTGATATGAGTAACTTTTATTTAGATATTATTAAAGATAGATTATATACTTCTAGAAAAGACTCTTTAGAAAGACGTTCTGCACAAACTGCAATGTACATCATTTTAGACATTTTAGTAAAACTATTAGCACCTATGATTTGCTATACAGCAGAAGAAATTTGGAAATATATGGTTCATCCTAAAGAAGAACAAGTAGAAAGCGTAATGTTAACTACATTACCAGAGCCAAATGAAAAATATGACAATAAAGAAATTGAAGAAAAATGGAACCATATTTTAAAATTAAAAGAAGATGTAAGTAAAGAGTTAGAACTTGCTAGAGCAAATAAAGTAATAGGTCATTCATTAAATGCAAAAGTTACTATATATGCTGATGAACAAGAATATGAATTTTTAGAAAAAAATAAAGATTTATTAACAACAGTATTCATTGTATCTAATTTGCAAGTAGAAAAAAATGAAAGAAAAGACGATAAAAAAATAGGAATAAAAGTAGAAGTTGCAGAAGGCGAAAAATGTGAAAGATGCTGGAAATATGATACTACAGTAGGAGAGAATAAAGATCATCCAACACTTTGCCATAAATGTAGCAGTGTTATATCAAACTCTTAAATAAAATATATGGAGGAAAATATATGCAGAAGAAAAAATCTATAGGTAAAAGAATTTTTTCGCTAGTAACTATAATAATAGGCATTATTGTAATATATATAGTATATAGAAACTATAATTACAATGATTTTGAAAAAAACGTAAGTGAGGTTGGAATAACTAAATTTACTAGAGACAATAAAATAAAATGTTCTAAACAAAGTAGCTATAAAGTTGAAAATACAGACTATAATGATGCTATGTTTTCAGAAGAAATTTCTGTATTGCCAAATACGCCATACAAAGTAACATGCAAGGTAAAAGTAGAGAACGTGCAAAACTTAAATGACACAAAATCTGGTGGTGCGCATATAAGTATCAATGGAAGTACAGAAAGGTCAAAAACAATATCAGGAACTTCAGACTGGCAAGAACTTACATTTTACTTTAATTCTAAAAATAGAACAAAAGTAAATGTAGGTTTTAGGCTAGGAGGTTATCAAGAAAAGTCAAAAGGCAAAGCTTGGTTTTCTGATATAAAAATGGAAACTGGATCAGTAAGCGGAAATACTAAATGGAAAATGGCATGTTTTATTTTCCCTAATATAGATGTAAATGTTAATATTAATGGAAAATCAGAGCATGTTAAATTGCAAATGAATAACAATGACATTGCCAATGTAAAAGCAAATTTACAAAGATTTTCATCATCTATATCACAAATTAGTAAAAATAAAATGACTGTAGAATGTGAAACTTATACTATATTAGACCCAATAACTACTCTTTCTTATGATGAGGAGAATAGCTATTATGTTTCAGAAAATGATGTAGGGGATTACATTGATAGCTATATAAAAGAAAACGAATATGACCATATATATGTTGCATTTCGTATGGCAGACAAACAAAAAGGAAACGACGCTTTACTGAATGACTGGGTAGGACTTGGAGGAATGGACTATTTCGGAATAGGCTTTTCAAATATTCGTATGCCAGATGATGAAGAAAATTATGTATATAACTTTAACTATGCATACAATACATTCCCAGAAGAAGTATTTATTCATGAGTTTCTGCATACTCTAGAACGCAATGCAAAGGAATATGGATATGAAATACCAAATCTTCATGATTATAAGCAATATGGTTATAAAGAAGAAGGAACAGAAGGTTTAAAAAAGTGGTATGCAGATTATATGAACTGCAATATTAGCTATAATGGAACAAAAATTGGGCTTCCAAGCCAAATATATTCATATAAACCAGTTAATAAGAGTAATTTTATATATAGTACACAGGTAAATGCATTTAAAGAACCTGAAAATATTATAGAAATTATTAGAAGTTTATGTGGAAGAATAGGAAAACTATTTACATATTTTTCAAAGAATGAAAATACAGTTTAATTATAAAAATACAAAAAATTAAAAGGAGCAAAGGTTGAAAAATGAAAGTATCAGAATTTAACTATGACTTACCAAAAGAGCTAATAGCGCAAGTTCCAATAAAAAATAGAGATGAGTCAAAGTTAATGGTATTAGACAGAAAAACTAAAACAATAGAACATAAAATTTTTAAAGACATATTAGACTATTTACAACCAGGAGACTGTATAGTTAGAAACAATACAAAAGTAATTCCAGCAAGGCTTTATGGAGTAAAAGAAGAAACTTATGCCAATGTAGAATTTCTTTTATTAAAGCAATTAGAAGGAAATACTTGGGAAGTTATGGTAAGACCAGGTAAAAAATTGATGCCAGGTGCAAAAGTAACATTTGGGCAAATAAAACATAAAGAAGATGGAAAACCGTACATAGAAAAGCCATTATTAAAGGCAGAAATATTAGAAAAATTAGACTCACGGTAATAGAAAAGTATTATTTGAATATGACGGAATATTTAATGAAATATTAAATGAAATAGGCTTAATGCCACTACCACCATATATACATGAAAAATTAGATGAAAAAGATCGTTATCAAACAGTTTATGCTAAATATGAAGGTTCAAGTGCTGCACCAACAGCAGGTTTACACTTTACAGAAGAACTATTTGAAAAGTTAAAACAAAAGAATGTAGAAGTAGCAAATGTAACACTTCATGTTGGAATACGGAACATTTAGACCCGTTAAAGTAGAAAATGTTGAACAGCATGATATGCATTCAGAACATTTTTATATAAAACAAGAAGATGCAGAAAAAATAAACAAAGCAAAAAGAGAAGGTCACAGAGTTATAGCAGTTGGCACAACATCTTGTAGGGTATTAGAATCAGTAGCAGATGAAAATGGAATGGTAAAAGAAATAGAAGGTGATACCAATATTTTTATTTATCCAGGCTATAAATTTAAATGTTTAGATGCCTTAATTACTAATTTTCATTTGCCAGAATCTACTTTAATTATGCTAGTATCTGCACTCGCAGGAAAAGACTTTATAATGAAAGCCTATAAAGAAGCTGTAGATAAAAAATATCGCTTTTTTAGTTTTGGAGATGCAATGCTAATTAAATGACAAAAATTATAAAATAATGTAGAAAAGAATTGACTTTTGTAAATAGTATAGTGTAAAATAAAAGAAGGGAAAGAAAATAAAAAGAGGTTGATGTTATGAAACTTGAAACCGTTGCAGCCGTAGAGAGAGAGAGAGAGAGAGAGAGAGCTAATCTTCTTACAAGAAGAGTTTTTTCTTGTGCCCAAAATAAATATAAAATTAACTTAAAGGATGAGGAAGAACCGTTATAGGTATCCTCATCCTTTTCGTGTTTTTTAACAAATTAAAGTTAATTTATATTTGGGAGGTGATATAAGAAAAGGCATCGTTAGAAATCACATTTTAATATAAAAATAAAAGGAAGGAGAAAAATTATAATGGAAAAAGAACAACAAAAAAAGAAGAAAGCAGCGATTATAGTAGCAGTAATTATATTACTTTTTCTTATATTACTACTATTATTATTATTTATGAAAAAGGAATATAAAATAACATTTGACAGTAATGGAGGAAGCGAAGTAGCATCTGTAACTGTAAAAGAAAATGAAAAGCTTGAAAAGCCAGAAGACCCAACAAGGGAAGGCTACATATTTGGAGGCTGGTACTACAATGAAGAACTATATGACTTTGACTTGCCAGTAAAACAAGACATGACATTAGAAGCAGGCTGGGCAGTAGAAGGAGTAGCAACAACACCAGTAAGCGGAGTAAGTTTAAATGTAACAAGCCTAAAATTATCAGTAAATGGAGCAGACAAATTATTAGCAACAATAGAGCCAGAGAATGCAACAAATCAAAAATTAATATGGACATCAAGTGATGAAAGTGTAGTAACAGTAGATGAGTATGGAAATGTAAAGGCATTAAAAGCAGGAACAGCCACAGTAACAGTAACAACCGAAGATGGAAACTATACAGCAACATGTGAAGTAACAGTATCTAAAGAAAAGGCAAAAGATGTAGCAGTAACAAGTGTAAGAATAAGTGGAGAAAAAGCAGTAACAGTAGGAAGCACAATAAGGCTAACAGCGACAGTAAACCCAAGTAATGCAACAAATAAAAGTGTAACATGGAGTAGTAGCAATAGTAAAGTAGCAACAGTAGATAGGTATGGAAATGTGAAAGGAATAAAAGCAGGGACAGCAACAATAACAGCAAAAGCAACAAATGGAAAAACAGCAAGTTATAAAGTAACAGTAAAAGCAAAACAAACAAGTAGTACAAAACCAAAAACAGTAAAAGTAACAAGTGTAAAAATAAGTGGAGCAAAAGACTTAACAGTAGGTCAAAGCTTAAAGTTAACAGCAACAGTAAGTCCAAGTAATGCTAGCAATAAGAAAGTAACATGGAAAAGCAGTAACCCATCAGTAGCAACAGTAGATGGAAATGGAAACGTAAAAGCAGTAAGTGGAGGAACAGTAACAATAACAGTAACAACAGCAGATGGATCAAAAACAGCGAGTGTAACAATAACAGTAAAAGAAACATATAGCTATGAATGGGTAGAAATAAAAGAAAGTTCAGCAGACCAATATATGCTATATATAATAAATTCAAAGAAACAACATGTATCAGGAACAGCAACACTAACAAGTATAGGCGGAACAAGTAAAACAATAAGCATACCAGCAAGTGGAGCAATGTTTGTAAGAAGTACAATAAAATCAGTTTCAAATGTAAAAGGAAACTAAAAAAGAAAGGGGAGAAGAAGAAGTATGAAAAAAGGAATAAAACAGTTATTAACAATAAGCTTAATAATATTAGCTATTGTAGCAATAACAATTCCAGTAAAAGCTGCTACAAATAATCTAAAGGAAAATGTAGAATCAGGCAGTAACAAAGACACATATCAAATAAAAGATGGAACAATAGTAATAGGAAAAAGCAAATTCACACCAGGAGTAGTAGTAACAGGAGAAAAAGCAGCAATAGCAGGAGCAAACGACCTAGCAATATATCTATCAGAAAACAATAATAAATCAATAAAAGATTATACATACCCAAAAATGTACACATATACATTTGGAGAATGGTACGAATATGTAAATGGAAAGGCAACAAAAAAAGTAAGTCCAAAATTACCAATGAGTATATGGTATGTAGATAACGTATTAAAGAAAGGACAACAAGCGCCAGAACTAGAAAAGCCAGCAGAACCAGTTACAAAATATAATGTATTTTTTGTAAGTGGTGAAGAACAAAAAATATTAAGCAGTAAGGAAGTAGAAAAAGGAAAAACAGTAGGAACAGTAACAATGCCTACAAGAGAAAACTATGAGTTAACTGGCTGGGTAATGGCAACGCCAGATGGAAAAGTAAAAGATGTTAGTATAGATGATGTAAAAAACCAAGTAATTACACAAGACACAGTATTTTTTGCAAAATGGATGGAAGTTATAGATGTAGATAAATACATTTTAGGAACAATTGAAAATAATGCAAATAGAACAGATTTTACTATTGTACAAGACGGAGAAAATATTACATTTGGTATTGTAAACGGTGATCAAAGCATAGCAGCAATAGCTGGAACTGGTGTTATTAATGCAATAGAAGAAGCATTAAAAAGACCAGGAATTGAATATATAAATGTTACTTATACAAAAGATGCTGTGCAAGTGACAAAAACATTCTCAAAAGGTACAAACGTATATCAACAAGCGGTTGAAATGATAGCTGATTTAACGGGCAAATCTGTTGATGGAGAAGGTTTAGCAAGTATAACATTAAATGATTTAGCAAATAAATCTTTTAAAGCAGAAGTAAAAATAAATGAAGAAACTGCAAAATTTGCAAACAAAGAAGGAACAAGCACACCACAAACCGGAAAATATACAGTTACATTTGCAGTATTAGAAAAAGTAAATAGTGATAAACAAATAACAGAAGCTCTTAAAGATTATACTCAAAGAGATGACTTCAAATTATTCTTTGACGAAACAAGTGGAAAAGTTACATTCAAAGTGGCTAAGGATCAAGAATTAATTTCAACAGGTGTAGAAGGAACTAGAACAACACTTATGGCAAAATTAATGACAGCATTACAAGATGAAAAAGTGCAAAAAGTAGTAGTTACATTTAATGGAACACCATATGAATTTAAAGATGCAACCCAATTAGTTCAAAAAGTAAAAGACCTAATTGCGGAAGTTACAGGTAAAACGTATGATGACGCAACATTAGAAGATTTAGTAGGTAATTCATTAGGTGTACAAATAGTATTAGACCCAACAAAAGCTGTATTTGCAGATGGCCAAGACGGAAAATATACAGTAGAATTTATTGAATTAGAAAAAGTTGATGTAAATGAATACATTGATAATGTATTAGCAGAATTACCAGGAGCTAGTAGAGATGACTTTACAGTAACATTTACACCAAGTGCAGAAGAAGTAGACGGAACAGTAAACTTTGGTATAGTAAATGATACTGAACCTATATCAAGCATAACCGGAACAGGTATTCCTAGTGCAATAGTTCAAGCACTAACAGATAAAAAAATAAAAGAAATTAAAGTTTCTTGTAATGGTACGACTGTTACTTTAAATAATGAAACTTTGACTAGTGGTGAAGCAACTAAAAAAGTAGCAGATGAAATTAAAAAACTTATAAAAGAAGTTACTGGAAAAGAATATGGCAATGAAGATCCAAAATTAAGTGATCTATTAAATGGAAGTGTTGGTAAGAAAGAACTAGAAGTTGAAATAACACTAAACAGTGATGAAGCTAGATTTGTAGAAGGACAAAACGGAAAATATAAAATTACATTTTCAAAAGTAGAAAAAGTAAATTCAGACGAAGAAATATCAAAAAAACTTAAAGAATTAGGTTATGATAAAGAAGATGATGCTTCTGCAAGAAAAGACTTTAGATTATTCTTTGACGGCAAAACTGAAAACGTAAATATGGTTATAATTAAGAAAGATGAAAAGATATCAGAAGGTATTGAAGGTTCAAAAACGGGATTGTTAGGAGCAGTTATGGCAGGGTTAAATGATGACAAAGTAGAAAAAGTAGTTGTCACATTTGATGGAACACCATATGAATTCAAAGATATAACTGATATAGTACTTCAAGTAAAAGAACTAATCGCAAAGGTAGCAGGTACTTCAACTTATGAAGAAGCAACATTAGGAGATTTAGTTAATAAAACATTAGATGTACAAATAGTATTAGACCCAACAAAAGCAGTATTTGAAGATGGTCAAGACGGAAAATATACAGTTACATTTACAGAACCAAATGAAGTAGAAATTGAAAAATATATAACAGAAGCACTTGAAAATTACAAAACAAAAACAGAATTAAATAAACAATTTACTATGTCACAAAATGAAGGAAATATTACAGTAGATATATTAGATGGAGACACCAGTATATCTGCAATTAAAGGAACTGGCTTAATTGAAGAAATGCTTAAAGCTTTAACAGAACAAGAAGGAGTTAACGGATTTAGCATTGATTATGATGATGGTCTAGAACCAGATGAATCACCATATGAATTTGATTTAAAAAATGCTACAGCACAATCTATAAAAGATAGCGCTAAAGCATTGCTAAACAAAATATTAGGAGATAATAAATATGAGACAGCAACATTGGATGAATTAAAAGGAAAAAGTTTAACAATTACACCAATTCTTGACCCAGAAATAGCAGTACTAAAAGAAGGAGAAAAAGAAAGTTATACAGTCAAATTTGAAAAAATAGTAAATGTAGAAACTACAACAAAAGCATTATTAGAAAAAGTTAAAGATACTTATGAGGTAACTTATGGAGAAGAAACAAATGAACATGAAGTAACATTAAAAATGAAAAATAGACAAACGAAATTAACAGAAGTACTTGCAAAAGTAATGACTGATTTAACATCATTATATGGCGACTTTTCTAAAATATCGGTAACATATAAAGAGGCAGAGCCATCAAAAGTTGATGCTTTAGAAATAACTCAACAAGGTGGAAATACACAAAAATTATCAGAATGGCTTGTAAAAGTGCTAGGAGAAAACAAAACTCTTGAAAGTGCCACAAATGGAGATTTAGTAGGTAAGGAATTTGAAATTAAAATCACTTTAGCAAATGGTGTAAAACAAGAAAATAATAAAAATGAAGAAACATATACAGTTAAATTTGAATCAGACCCAGAGGTAAAATTTAATTTAGGTGAAGGTACACCAACAAATGCACCTACTCCAGAGCTTGTAGAACCAGGAGAAAACGCAGTAAAACCTACTAAAGCACCAAGCAAAGTAGACGATACAGGAAGAAAATATCAATTTAAACGTTGGGTAGATGCAGAAAGTGGTGAAGAATATACTTTTGAAGAACCAGTATTAAAAGATGTGGAATTAACAGCAGAGTGGTACAAAGTATTTAATGCAGATGAAAAGATAGAAAAAGCATTAGGTGATGGAGAAGGTAAAATTGAAGAAAAAGGCTTTTCTACTAAAGTAGATAACAGTGGAGAAAATGACAAAATTACAATAAGTGTTAAAAATGCTAGTGGTGCAAAAGTAAGTGATTTACTAACAAATACTGCTTTATCAAAAGTATTTAAAACAGGTTTATCTAATGAAGAAGTAGAAAAAATTCAAATCACATATAATACAAAAACTTATGACTTTTATATAGATGATGAACATGAAGATAATAATGATGCTATTACTAATTTATTTACAGCATTAACAACACAACCTCAAACAGTTTCTAGAACATCTACTATATCAGAAGATTTAGATAGTTTAACTTTTTCTGGGTTAATTGGTAAAACAATTACAGTAAAAGCAGTATTAAATGCTGAAACAGCAGTATGGGATGAAGCAAATAAATCAGATACATTTGAAATAAGATTTATGAATTGGGTAGACATAGAAAATTTAGCAAAAACATATGCTGCAAAAGTAAAATTATATAAAGTAACACCTCAAGGAAATACATTAACTATTGGATGGAATTTAGATAGAGCAGCAGATCCAAAACCAATGGATGATCAAACATTCTCGGCTCCAATTACTTCTGGTATTGGCTTTTTAGGAGGAAAAGGAACTGGATTAAATGATGCTTTAGGGAAATTCTTAAAAGAAGATAAAATAAAATCATTCAAATTAATAGTTAATGACGTAGAAAGTAAGTCTGAAATTACAGAAAGCAACTATATAAGTGTTGCAAGTGATTTATTAGGTGATTTTAATGAAGTATTAAACAAGGTCGGAATAGATAAAGATACTATTACGCATAGACAATTTTATGAAAAAAGAGAATTATTTTCTATAAAGATTAAAATAAATTATAAAGAAGGTTATTCAGCAGATTTTGATACATTTGATGTGATAATCGGTGGTTATGATCCTTCTTTCGTATTAACTGATTAATTATAACACATCTACAAACCTTTAAAAGTTTGTAGGTGTATTTTTTATATATTAACACCCTCTCTAAAATACCGTATAATTAACCAGACAAAGCAAATAATTATGGTAAAATAGTACACACACCACACGGAGATATACAAACGCCAGTGTTTATGCCATTAGGAACATAGAATATAAAAAATGGAAAAAATTAACATAAAAGTATTGATAATGTTAACTAAAAATATTATAATAAAAAGCCGGCTTTTGTCAAAAAGTCGGATTCTTATTCTACAACTAGGTAGATAAGCTAAAACATATAAATATATTTTATAAAATATGTTACAATTTTACTATTTTTTATATTGAAAGTCAATACAAATACAATTATACTGCGTAAGAAAGTATTAGTATAATAAAAAATTAAAAAAAGAATTGACTTTTGTTAACTCTTGGTGTTACAATATACAGTGGGTAAAGAAAATAAAAGGAGGTTTATGTCATGAAACTTGAAACCGTTGCAGCCGTAGAGAGAGAGAGAGAGAGAGAGAGAGAGAGAGCTAATCTTCTAACAAGAGGAATTTTTTCTTGTGCCCAAAATAAATATAAAATTAACTTAAAGGATGAGGAAAAACCGTTATAGGTATTCTCATCCTTTTCGTGTCTTTTAACAAATTAAAGTTAGTTTATATTTTTTGGGGGGTGATGTGAGAATAGGAATTGTTAGAAAAGATATTTAATATAAAAATAAAAGGAAGGAGAAAAAATTATAATGGAAAAAGAACAACAAAAAAAGAAGCATGCAGCAATTATAGTAGCAGTAATTATATTACTTCTTCTTATATTACTACTATTATTTTTATTTATGAAAAAGGAATATAAAGTAACTTTTGACAGTAATGGAGGAAGCGAAGTAGCAGCTGTAACTATAAAAGAAAATGAAAAGCTTGAAAAGCCAGAAGATCCAACAAGGGAAGGCTACATATTTGGAGGATGGTACCACAATGAAGAACTATATGATTTTGACTTGCCAGTAAAACAAGACATGACATTAGAAGCAGAATGGGCATTAGAAGGAGTAGCAACCACACCAGTAACTGGTGTAAAATTAAGTGCTGAAAGTATAAGTTTAGGAATAAATGGAGCAGAAGCATTAATAGCGGTGGTAGAGCCAGAAAATGCAACAAATCCAAAAGTAACATGGACATCAAGTGATGAAAGTATAGTAACAGTAGATGAAAATGGAAACATAAAAGGACTAAAAGCAGGAACAGCAATAGTAACAGTAACAACGGAAGATGGAAACTATACAGCAACATGTGAAGTAACAGTATCGAAAGAGAAGGCAAAAGATGTAGCAGTAACAGGTGTAAAAATAAATGGAGGAAAAACAGTAACAGTAGGAAGCACAATAAGGCTAACAGCAACAGTAAGCCCAAGTAATGCAACAAATAAAAGTGTAACATGGAGTAGTAGCAATAGTAAAGTAGCAACAGTAGATAGGTATGGAAATGTAAAAGGACTAAAAGCAGGAAAGGCAACAATAACAGTAAGGGCAGAGGATGGAGGCTTTAAAGCAACATACACAGTAACGGTAAAAGCAAAACAAACAAGCACACAAAATTCAACGCAAAATTCAACACAAAAGCCAACAGAAAAACCAACAAATACTCCGACGCAAACACCAAGTCAAAGTACAGTAAAAGTAACTGGAGTAAAAATAACTGGCGGAAAAGATATATATGTTGGAGACAGTATAACATTAACAGCAGCCATTACTCCAAGTAATGCAACAAATAAAAAGGTAACATGGAGCAGTAGCAATAGTAAAGTAGCAACAGTAGATGCAAAAGGAAATGTAAAAGGATTAAAAGAAGGAAAGGTAACAATAACAGTAAGGGCAGAGGATGGAGGCTTTAAAGCAACATACACAGTAACAGTAAAAGCAAAATCAACAAATACACCAAGTCAAAGTACAGTAAAAGTAACTGGAGTAAAAATAACTGGTGGAAAAGATATATATGTTGGAGACAGTGTAACATTAACAGCAGTAATTACTCCAAGTAATGCAACTAATAAAAAAGTAAAATGGGAATCAAAAAATAATGGTATAGCAACAGTAAGCGATAAAGGTGTTGTAAAAGGAGTAAAAGAAGGAACAGCAGAAATAAAAGTAACAACAGAAGATGGAGGATTTACAGCAACATATACAATAACAGTAAAATCAAAATATAAATTATTATTAAAAGCAGTAGACACTGGACTGGACGGAACAGTAATGCAATATACTGCAACTGTAACAAGAGATGGAGTTGCATTTACAGACTTTACATCAGTAATAATAGGAACTCATACATATAGATTTAAAGGCGGAAACAATACAGTAAAAGCATCAGATGTAAAAGGAAATCCAAGTGTAACAATAAAACTTAAAGATGGTACAACAAGAACAGCAATATTAGAAAAATAAATGAAAAGGAGAAGAAAACATGGTGAAGAAAATTAGAAAAATACTACTATTAACTACAATAGTCTTCTTTGGATTACTAACAAGCACCGCTTTTGCAGCACAACTAAATATGGATGAATTTAAAGAAGAAGTAGAAGGTATTAATAAATATGCAGATTATGTATACATAATAGGAAAATATGCATTCACATCTGCTAAACAACCATTAACAATACAAGATGTTATGTTAGCGGCAAGGAGTATAGGGGTAGATACAGCAGATGGAGAAATTAACACTACACCAGCATTTGGAAAAATGACAGTACATGAATTAGAACCAATACTTGATGATGATGGTGAAACAACAACAGGATGGAAAATTGTAGACAACATGGTTGGAGACACAACTTTAGCATTAGATAAAGACAATTCAATAAACATAGAATATATAGATTACAATAAATTAGTAAATAAATATCATGTAACATTTAAAGATGGATATGAAGGTGGATACGAAAAAACAATAAGAGTAGCAGAGAATACAAATATACCAACAAATGAAATACCAGGCCTTACAAGAGATGGATATAAATTTAAAGGCTGGACTAAAGATGGAGAAAAATTCGAAATAGGTACAACACCAATCACAGAAGATATCACATTAGAAGCTGAATGGTATAAAGTGGTAGATATAAGTACATTATTAGATGCTGCAGTAAAGAAGGTAGAAAGTACCAACTATAGTGCAAAATTTGATGCAGATAGTGCTTCAGTAATATTTGATGTGACTAATATGGCAAAAAAAGTTAATGATATGGATGGTACAGGGCTTATAGATGGTATCTTGGAAATCCTTAAAGATACAAATGTAAAAAACTTAAAAGTTACCTGTAAAGGAATAGAAGGTCCAGATAACTATGTAGAATTTACATCAGATATGGTTGCAAGCGGTACTGGAAAAGCATCACAAGCAGGATTAAAATTACAAGATTTATTAAAGAAAGCTACAGAGGATTCAAGTTATGATGATATAACATTGGGAGATTTAGTAAAAAGTGGAGGAATGCAACTTGAAGTTACTCTAGATGAAGAAAAAGCAGTTGCAAAAGATGAGAAAAACACATTTGATATAAAATTTGTTGAAATAGTAAAACAAGATGAATTAGCAAATAGTGTAGCAACATTAATAAGTGATGGAGAAGGATACGATGCTGAATATGAAAACGGAACAATGACAATTAATATTGATGATACAAAAACAGAATTAAGCACAATAAGTGGATCAAATATGTTAGTAGCATTGGGCAATTTACTAAATGGTAATGCTAGTTCAGTAGAATTAGCAATAAATGGAGAAACAGTCCTAACTGTAGACAGAGAAGGATTAGAAGGAAAAGAATATACTCATGAATGGTTAGAAAATATATTAAAAGGCAAAGGAATTACAAAAAATAGAGATTTATTAGACAAAGAATTTGCCGTAACATTACATTTAGATGAAAAATCAGAAACAGGTGAAGGAACAAAAGACATCACATACAATATAGTATTTAAAGCAAAAACATTTACAGTTAAATTTCAAGATGAAGATGGTAGTGAACTAGGACAACAAACAGTAATACAAGGAGATAAAGCAACAAAACCAGCAAATGAACCTACTAAAGATGGATATGTATTTAAATTCTGGACAAAAGAAAAAGAAGATAGCGAATATACATTCCAAGAACCAGTAGAAGGAGATATTACATTAACAGCAAAATATAAAGTAGTAGTAGATATAAGTAGTTTGTTACAAACAGCAGTAGGAAACATAAAAACTAATGACGATTATGGAGCAGAATTTAAAGACAATACAGTAATATTTGATGTAAAAAATAAAACCAAAAAGAACAGTGAAATAGCAGGAACTGGATTAATAGGAGATATAGTAGGAATCCTTGGAAATGAAAATGTGGAGAGCTTAAAGGTTACTTGTAAGGGAATAGAAGGACCAGACAATTATGTAGAATTTACAAAAGATATGGCGAGCGGTGGTGCTGGACCTAATTCACCAGCTTGGACAAAATTCCAAGAATTATTGAAAAAGGCAACAACCATAGAAGACTTTACTAACGTAACACTAGGAGATTTAGTAAATTGTGGAGATATGCAACTTGATGTTAAACTATACGAAGATAAAGCAGTAGCAAAAGATGATAAAACACAATTTGATATAAAATTTGTAGAAATAGTTAATAAAGATAAGTTTGCTCAAAGTGTAGCAGAAATAATAAATGAAGGAGAAGGAAATGAATATAATGTTACATATGCAAATGAAACAATAACAATAAATATGACAAATCCTCAAAAAGAATTAATGAGTGTTTCTAAATCAAATATGTTAGTAGCATTAGGTAATATGTTAAAAGATAATGTTTCTTGGCTAAGCTTAGCTATGAAAACTGGTGAAGGAACAACAAAAACTATACTAACAGCAAGAAGAGAAGAATTAGACTCATATAATAAAGAGTGGTTAGCTGGTAAGTTATCAGCAGAAGGAATTGAAATTGAAAAGAATGAAGATTTATTAGGTAAGGAATTTATTGTAACAATAGAACTAGATGAAAATGCAAAAAGAGAGACAACAGGTGGAAAAACAATGATATATAACATAGTATTTACAGCAGATAAATTCACAGTTAAATTTGAAGGTGGAAATAATGAACCAGACCAAACCGTTATAAAAGGAGAATTGGCAAAAAAACCTGAACCAGATCCAATTAAGAAAGGATATCAATTCCAATATTGGGAGAAAACAGGAGATGAAGGACATCAATACGAATTTAGCACACCAGTAACAGAAGCTTTAACATTAAAAGCAGTTTTCAAAAAAGTAGTAGAAACAGATGAATTAGTAAATACTGCAGTTAAGGGAATAGTAGGCAAAGGTTTTACAGCAAGTTATGCAAGTGGAAAAGTTACTATTGATATAACAGGAATAGACAAAAAATTAGAAGAAGTTGAAGGCACAAGAATTATGATAGTACTAGGTGAAATACTTAAAACAGAAGGCGTAGAATCTGTAACAGTAGAATATGATGGCACATCTGCTAAGTACGAAGCGATAACAGATACTCCTGATTATGAAAATATGAAGACAACACTTCAAGCAGTTTTAACTAAAATGGCAGCTACAGATTTATACGGTTTAGTTGATAAAAAATTAACAGTAACAATAAAAGTAAAAGATGAGGCTATTTTAGAAGCTAAAGATGTTACTGCAAAAGATAGTACAGCAGAATATACAATTAATTTCACATCTGATTATGTAAGAGCTACAAATAAACAAACTTTAATAGAAGCTTTACAAGGAAAGAAAGGACACATAGTAATTGAAAATGACATTGAAGTTGACAATGACATTGAAATAAAAAGAAGTGTTACTATTTTAAGTAGTAAAGAAGAAAATAAAGTTACAAGAAATAATGGAGGAGAAGACACTCATGTATTTAAAATTTCTGGAGAAGGAACAGACGTTACATTAGAAGGTCTACAACTTAAAGGAGCATCAGGTGCAGCAGTTTTAGTTGAAGATAGTGCAACAGTTACAGCAACTGATTTAAAAGTTGAAGATGAAGACTATAACAAACCAGCAATTGCAGCTAAAAAAGGAACAACAGTTAAAAACGAGAGCAACTTTACTCGTTTAGATAAACCTTATAAAGTAACAAAAGGTGCTGATGAGGACAAATTAGCTGAAATAAAAGATACTAGAAATTATTATATTGAGTCAAATCACTCTAAATTATACACAATTTCATTTAGTTTAGAGAGTGGAATCCGCTTTAAATTTTTCATGCATGATGAGGCGATAACAGCACCAGCATCTTCAAGTAAACCTTATGATAATTTGGAGAGTGGTAAAAGATATACATTTGCAAATCAATGGAAAGAAAAGGACGGAGTAGGAGACATTGATAATTTTCAATTTAGTAACGGTTCACTAAAAGCAACAAAAAATACTACTTATTATGCAAAATATACAGAAACAGACTTTACAAAAGTGACAGTTACGAAAAAAGATGATTTAGAAACGGCAATACAAAGTATTAGCGATGGATTACCAATAATAATTGAAGCAACTGGAGAAATTAACATAGATAACTTAAATATAGATACAGAGCAGTCTGTTACATTAATTGGTAAAGGAAATTTCACTTTAAAAGGAACTATTACTGCAACATCTCAAGTACCTAGCCTATACTTGAAAAAACTTAATATAGTTGGAAGTGGTGAAGGTAACAAAGTTGCTGGCGATGCAGAAGAACGTTACTATATTGTAAAATCAGAAGCTAAAAAATTCACAATGTTCCAAACAACAATTTCTAATGGAAATGAGGATACACAAGCTTATAGCGCATTATACTTACCAGCAGATGGTGTTGTTGCTAATATCCAACTTAACACATTTAATGTAAATAATGTATACAATACTATTCAATTTGAACCAGGCAAGGCAGTTGGAAGCGGAACTATTATATCAAATAACAAATTTGAAGGAACAACAAACACACATAACCATATAAACATCTATGCTGTTCAAGAAGGTGCAAAAATAACTATTGAAAATAATACTTTTGATATTTCGGCAAATGCAATCAGATTATCTAACACAACTGGTGCATCAGCAGAATTTGCAATAAACAAAAATACTTATAAAGAAACAGATAGTACAACAGATTATGCAGGATTTATTTTAATGCAAATAGCTGGTTCAGGTGAAAATGCAGACGATTTTTCAAAATACACAATTACAGCAAAAGATAATAGAGGACCAAATAATAAGGTATTAACAGATAAAAAAGAAGATAAAACACTTCGTTTTGAATATTATGCATCAGCTAATGGAACACAAGTTAGTGATGATAATCCAAAGGGCAAAGATAAAAATGCAAAAGTCATATTTGAAAATAGCTAATTAATAATATAATAATATTGATTAAATCCATGGTGAAAAAATTTCATCATGGATTTTTATATATTGACACCCCTTCTAAAATACCGTATAATTAACCAGACAAAGTAAAGAAAATAAGGGCTAAAAGTAGTTTAAATTAGTTTTAAAAAAAATGATTTTTCTAACTAAATGAAGCCATAAATTAAAACTAAATGAAAACATAATTTAAGAAAGGAACAATAAAATGAAACCAGCAGTAACGTATGAATTACTACATATAGATAAAAATTCAGGAGCAAGAAGGGGAATAGTGCACACACCACACGGAGACATACAAACACCAGTATTTATGCCAGTTGGTACGCAAGCAACTGTAAAATCAATGACACCAGAAGAATTAAAAGACGAGGTAGGTGCTCAAATAATTTTATCAAATACTTATCATTTGTACCTACGCCCAGGGCATGAAATTGTAAAAGAAGCGGGTGGCTTACACAATTTTATGAGATGGGATAGACCAATACTAACAGACTGTGGTGGCTTTCAAGTATTTAGTTTAAGCGATTTAAGAACTATTTCAGAAGAAGGTGTAGAATTTAAATCACATTTAGACGGTTCTAAACACTTCTTTTCACCAGAAAAAGTAATGGAAATAGAAGAAGCATTAGGAGCAGATATTATTATGTCATTTGATGAATGTGTAAAATACCCAGAAACTTATGAGTATACCAAAAATTCAATGGAAAGAACAACAAGGTGGGCTATAAGATGTAAAGAGGCACATAAAAATACGGACAAGCAAGCATTATTTGGTATTATTCAAGGAGGCTTTTATGAGGATTTAAGAGTAAAATCTGCTAATGATTTAATAGCTTTAGATTTACCTGGATATGCAATAGGCGGTATTAGTGTAGGTGAGCCAAAAGAAGAGTTTTTGAAAATGCTTTACTTTACCACACCTTTGATGCCAGAAAATAAGCCAAGGTATTTAATGGGTGTAGGGTCACCAGACTATTTGCTAGAGGCAGCTACTGCCGGAATAGATATGTGTGACTGTGTACTTCCAACTAGAATTGCAAGAAATGGTACAGCAATGACATGGAACGGAAAAATAGTAGTTAGAAATGCTACTTATGAAAGAGATTTTACTCCACTTGACCCAGAATGTGACTGTTATACTTGTAAAAATTATACAAGGGCATATATAAGGCATTTAGTAAAAGCAAATGAAATATTAGGTGTAAGGTTATTATCAATTCATAATTTAAGATTCTTGACTAAATTGATGGAAAGGGTTAGAATAGAAATAGAAAGTGATAATTTATTAAACTTTAAAAATGAGTTTTATAAAAAATATGGTTATGAAAAATAACTAATACAAAAGAATGGAGTTAGCAAATATGGATGATTTTATTGGTGGAAATAGCTATAAACAAACAGAAAGCCAATTAAAGGCAAAAAAATGGATGAAAATAATTGGAATTATTTTGTTTCTTTTGTTAGTACTTTGTATTGCATTAGTTGGGGCAATTTATTATATTCAGTTAACAGAACTAAAAATTAGTATGGATGGAAAATCTAATACAGCCTTAAAAGATATACTAATTATACAAAATGGAAAGGTATATGTTCCAATACGTGCTTTTGCACAAACTGTGGGTTACCAGTCTTCAAATGGTGGTTATAAACAATATACAGAAGATGCCACAAAATGTTATGTTGAATCTCAAAATGAAGTTGCAACATTTAGCCTAGATTCTAACAAAATTTACAAAGTAGTATTGGAAGATGGAAATAATGATAATGAATATTATGAAATTGATGAACCAGTAGTAATGATTAATGATCAATTGTGTACTACAATAGAAGGTGCTAAAATAGCTTTTAATATTTCAATGAGTTATGACCAAAATAATAATTCAATTACAATTTACACTCTTCCATATTTAGTAACTTATTATACATCTAAATTCCAAAACGCTGGAATTGCTGAAAATAATGCTTCTTTTAGTAACCAAAAGGCATTATTATATAATATGATTATTGTAAAAAATGAAGAAAATCATTATGGAGTGTATAATTTAAACGGAAAAGAAATTTTAGGTATTAAGTATTCTAAAATTAAGTTTATAGAAAGCACACAAGAATTTATAGTAACAACGGTTGAAGGTAAAATGGGAATTATGCTACATGATTCTACCACAAAAATTAGCCCTGAATATGATGATATTAAACAGATAGATAAAGATAGTGGACTATATTTAGTAAAAAATAACAATAAACAAGGTGTTGTTAATTCAGTAGGAAGCATTGTTATTTTTCTAGAGTATGACCAAGTGGGTATAGATATTACAAAATATGGTGATGATGTAGAAAATCAATATTTATTATATAACAAATGTATACCTGTAAAACAAAATAACAAATGGGGATTATTTGATAAAACAGGAAGAAAAATTACAGAAGTTAAGTATGATGATTTAGGTTGCGCAGTTGACAGCAAAACATCTGGAGCACAAAATGGTCGTAGCGTGTTGTTAATTCCAGATTATGAGGGCATTGTTGTAAAAACAGGAAATGTATATGGTGTAATAGATAGTGAAGGAAAAGAATTAATAAAAAGTGTTTTGAATTCTGTTTATGCTATTACTGCATCAGGTGAAACTACTTATTACATGACATCAAATAATCAAGTGTTAAATGTAATTGATTATATAAAAAAATATGTGAAGAATAGTGCTACTAATTCTGACAATTCACAAACTAATACTATAACTAATACTGTAACTAATAATGTTACCAATAATACTGTAGAAACAAATACGCAACAAAATGCTGTAACAAATTCTATAGCAAATGATGTATTAGATACTTCTGCAAATGTAGTACAAAACAGCACTGCTTTAAATAATATTGTTAATAATAGTTAAAGTTTTCAAAGGCAAGTTTTTTGCACATATTAGTTCTTAAAATTCTCCTTATAACATACAATATTAAAAAGTGAACTACAAGGAGAGAGAAAATGGAAAAAGAAAATATAATAAAGCCAAGTATTGTTAGAGAAGGAAGCGAAACCAGAAAAAATATTTTTAGAATTTTAAAAGGAAGCATATTTGCAGTAATACTTTCACTTATTTTGCTTTTAATATTTGCAATGTTACTTGCATATACTGAACTTTCAGAAACTACTATGATGCCAGTTATAACCACTATTACAGGAATTAGCATTTTAATTGGAAGTACAATTAGCACCATAAAAATTAGAAAAAATGGACTGCTAAATGGCGGTTTGGTTGGGCTTATATATATTATTTTATTATACCTTACATCTAGTATATGTTTAACAGGGTTTTCACTTACAGCAAATTCATTTATTATGTTAATAGCTGGAGTTGTAGCAGGAATGATAGGTGGTATTATAGGAGTTAATCTAAATAAAAAATAGAAAAATATCGAAAAATGTGGGCAACTTTTTAGGAAGAAATTTCCTAAAATAGTTGCTATTTTTTAAGTTTTAATATAAAATGATAAAGTATAAATTTAACTTGTAGAAAAGAAAAATACATTAGGAGGAATAAATTTGATTACTTTAGAAGATATAAAACAAAATGAAGAACTAAAGCAATTAATATTAAGCTCTCAAAAACAGTTAAATGCATTAGGCTACACAGAGCATGCAACAAGGCATATTGGAATAGTATCGCATAGAGCAGGCGAAGTATTAAGAGTTTTAGATTACCCAGAAGAAAGAATTGAACTTGCAAAAATTGCAGGCTATATGCATGATATAGGAAACTGTATAAACAGGGTAGACCATGCACATACAGGTGCTATATTAGCTTATGAAATTTTAAAAGGAATGGGAATGGAGCCTTCTAAAAGAACAGAAATTATGATGGCAATTGGAAACCATGATGAACAAACAGGAACAGCAGTAAGCGATATTTCAGCAGCATTAATTTTAGCAGATAAGTCAGATGTGCACAGAGACAGAGTAGTAAATACTAATATGTCAACATTTGATAAACATGACAAAGTAAATTATGCAGTTACAAATTCAGAATTTATAATAGATAAAGAACATAGAAAAGTTGTATTAGATTTAACAATAGACACAGAAATATCACCAGTATTAGATTATTTTGAAATATTTATGGACAGGACCATGATGAGCAAATATGCAGCAAAATATTTAGATATATGGTTTGAATTAATTATTAATGACACTAAATTATTGTAATATAGGGAGGATATAAAAGTGAAAAAATTAAAAGTAGCATTTATAATTTTATTAATTATATTAATTAGTCTTATATCTTTTGGAGGAATTTTTGTTAAGAACACTAAATTTGTAAATAACATTGTACCACAATATTCTTTTGGAACAGACTTAACAGGTTATAGGTTATTAGAAATTAATGTTAGTGATGAAGTTAACACTACTATATATGATAAAGACGGAAACGTAGTTGATGAAGAAGGAGAAGGCACCACTAAAAAGGAGGAGCCAGTTAACCCAGAAGATACATTAACATTAGAAAATTATAAAAAAGCAAAAGAAATAATTAGTAATAGATTAGACCAAATGAAAATAAAAAATTATTCTGTTCGTTTAAATGAAAGTAATGGAAGTATGTGTATACAGCTACCAGAAGATGATCAAACAGACAATGTGTTAAGCCTTTGTGCAGTTAAAGGTGACTTTACAGTTGTTGATGAAGAAACAAACGAAGTGCTATTAAATAAGTCAAATATAGATAAGGCATATTGTGGTTATAGTTCAGGAACTTCAGGAACCACTGTATATTTAAGCATACAATTTAATAAAGAAGGAACAGAAAAATTAAAAGAGATAAGTAATACTTATGTTAGTTCAGTAGACGATGAGGGAAATACTACAACTAAAAATGTTCATTTAAATGTAGATGATACAACATTAATGGATACATACTTTAGTGAAGAAATTTCTAATGGAATGATACAATTATCAATAGGACAGGCTTCTACATCTAGTGAAACTTTAAACACTTATGCACAAGAGGCATCTAGGTTAGCCGTATTATTAAATGATGAGCAACTACCACTTACATATTCTATTGAGCAAAACCGTTATATAGTATCTGATATGCAAATAGAAAACTTATATATTCCTATAATTGTGTTGTTAGCAGTTTTTGCAGTTGCACTTGTATTTTTAATTATACGTTATAGAAAAAATGGATTATTATCATCAATTAGCATTGTTGGATATACAGCACTTTATTTATTAGTAATTAGATATGCAAATGTTACAATTACATTAGATGGTATAGCAAGTATTGCTATTACAATAGCTTTAAATTATATGTTTAGTATGTACTTATTACATTTATTAAAACATGAGGATGACAAAACAATTCAAGGAGCTTCTATTAGTTTTAGAAAAGCATCTACAAAAGCATTATTTGTATTAATTCCTTTAGTAGTAACAGCTGTAATATTATCATTCGTAAGTTGGGAATCAGTTTATAGCTTTGGAATGACAATGTTCTGGGGAATTTTATTAGGAATTATATATAATTTTATAATTACAAGAACATTAATATTATCATCTACAAAAAATAATTTAAACTAAAACTTTGGAAAGGAAAGAACTAAAAAATGAAGAAAATTATTTATGGAATTATAGTATGCATAATAATTGTAGGAGCAGTTTTAATAGCTACTATTGGGCTAAATGCAAATTTATTATATAGCAAAAATGTTAGAATTGATGCTTACGTAGGTAAAACTTTTAATAATGAAGAAATTAAGCAAATAGCAAAAGAGGTATTTGAAACTGATAATGTTATTGTAGAACAAGTGGAATATTATGAAGATATGGCATCTATTTTAATAGAAGAAAAATCTGCAGAGAATATTGATGAAAAAATTAAAACTTTAAATACTAAAATAAATGAAAAGTATGGTGTAGAAAACAAGGTAGAAGAAAGTATTTCTGTTAAACATCAACCTAAAGTTAAACTTTCAAGCCTTTTAAAACCTTATATAATGCCACTTGCAATAAGTTTAGTTGTAATAGTAGTTTATGCTATTATTAGATTTAGAAAAATAGGAATGTTAAAAACTGCTATGTTATACATTTTATCAATATTAGGTTCAGAAGCATTATATTTAAGCCTTTTAGCAATTACTAGATTTCCAATTAATCGTTTTGTTATTCCAGTTGGAATGTTAATATATGTTATAGTTCTTGTAACTGTAACTGCTATTAAAGAAAATAAATATAGTAATTATATAGCAGAAGAGAAAAAATAAATTTAAACAAAAAACGACAATATTCATACTATATAGTATGGGTATTGTCGTTTTTTTATGTGCTTAAAAATTATAAAGAAGGGAAGACTAAATAATGCTAGATAAATTAAAAAAAATATTATATCGTCACATTAATACGAAGGAAATAAATTATAAGGCACTTCAAACAATGTTAAAACAAAAAGATGTAGTTTTAATAGATGTAAGAAGTAAGCAAGAATATGAAGAAGGGCATTTAATAGGTGCAATTTGTATTTCGTTATATGAAATTAAAAAAGAAATTAGTAAAATAGTACCAAATAAACAAACTAGTATTATTGTGTATTGTTCATCTGGTACAAGAAGTAAACAAGCACAAGAATTGTTAGAGCAATTAGGCTATGAAAACGTATACAATTTAAAAGGTGGATTAAACAATATATAGTTTGTTTAATTTTTGAGTGACATGTTACCATTTAATGGCATCTAGAATAAAATATGTATATCTAATGACATTTTAGTAGATAATATCATAGAAGAAAGGAGCCTCACGAAAAATGAACTCATTTTGCATAAAAATAAACAATACTGAAATATTAAATTATCTACTAGAAAGAATTCAAACTATAAATTTTGAAAATCTAACTTATTCTAAAAATAAGTTTAAAATATATGAAAATATTATTGTGCATTATCAAGGAAAAAATTATTTAGAGTTTTATAATTTTTTATGTGAGTTACTTGAAGAAACAATAACAAAATTCTATGAAGAAAAGCTTATGAAACAGCTTATTAATTATAATTACTTTTATTTTGATGAATATGAAAAAGAAAAAATTCTAGAAAATTGTTTTGATATTGTAAATTCACAAGAATATAAAAATACTATAAAAGAAAATAGGCTTATAAAAAAAGAATTAATGAAATATATATTAGAACATAAAACTATGATTTTGGATGGATTTGTATATTTTAGACTAAAAGATTATTATAAATATTTAGATAATTTAGTTGATGATGCAGTTAATCAGTTTGTTATAGAAAAAGAATATACAGAATTTATTAGTTTGCTTCGAATATATGTAGAATCTAGAATGCCAGAATGTAATTTATTACATTTGATATATAATAGAGGTGAATCAATTTTATTAGATGAAGAAAAAAATGTTGTATCTATTTCAGACAATATATATAATGCAAAATATTTGTCAGATATATCATTTTCATCAAATGACTTTGCACTAAACACCTTGTTAACTTTACTTCCTGAAAAAATAGAAATTCATTTAATAGATGAAGAAGATGAATTTATAAATACAATAAAACTAATTTTTGATGGAAGAGTATATGTATGTAAAGAATGTAATATTTGCAAAACTTATAGGTTACTTAATAACGCAAAAATTATCCATTAAAATAAAAATAATGATTCTTTTGAATCATTATTTTTAGCTATAAATATGATAATCAATTTCAGGAAAAATGCAATCTGCTTCTTCTAAATTATTTAATAAATTCATATATGTTTTATCTAAATTATTTTGTATTAATCCATTATAGAGTTTATTAAATTTACCAACATGTGCTTTTATACGCTTTTTAGCATAATCTACCATTGTGCCATTAGTAATAATAAATAACCAGTCACTACT
The DNA here is from genome assembly GCA_947623555.1 of uncultured Clostridia bacterium. GTDB lineage: Bacteria > Bacillota > Clostridia > TANB77 > CAG-508 > CAG-273. The sequence goes on along the minus strand of CANQGW010000007.1, from coordinate 11,815 downwards.
TTGGGCAAGTAACACTTCTCTTGCACATTGGTTTAAAGCCCTTATTTTATTTTTATCAGTTTCATTATAAAAAGTTTGAGCAAGTTCAACCATTTTATCACCAATATTATGCAAGTGCTTGTGAGCATAATCGTTTGTATGGTTAAGCCAAACTTCACTATAACCATTTGCACCCCAACTAGAACGGCAAGGGGTAGATACCTGCATTACAGGGTATTTATCAATATATTCACTAGGTGTAATTAATTTAAAATTACATTCATCGTAATATATTTTTTTAAATAATACATATAGCCAGTCAGGTCCTTCATACCACCAATGACCATAAAGTTCAGCATCATAAGGGCAAACTACAATTGGTGGATTATTTGTAAGTTTACAAAGATGTTCTATTTGGCTTACTCTACTATCAAAAAAGTGTCCAGCTTGCTTATTAATAGAATCTTGCGCCCAAGTTAAGTTATAGTAGTCTTTTTCACAGTTTTTACCTGTAATTCTGTAGTATTTAATACCAGTATGAACTCTAGCACCATTTGATGCAATATAAGGTTTAATGTAATCATAAGGGGCATCATAGCCAATATCCCTATAAAATTCCCTATAATTAAAATCACCGGGGTAACCATTAATAGAACTCCAAACTTGCCTAGAAGACTCTATATCTCTACCAAAAGCAATAATTCCATTTGGTGAAACAATAGGAGCAAAAGTACCATAAATAGGGGTAGGGTCAGCATATAAAATTCCATGAGATTCTGTAATAATATATTCAATTCCAAATTCTTTTAAATATTTATCAGCCTCTGGAATATACCCACACTCTGGAAGCCAAATGCCACGTGGCTTTTTTCCAAAATATTTTTCATAAGTTTGAACACCAACACCAATTTGTGCTTTTACAACCTTTTCATTAACATATAAAATAGGAAAGTATCCATGTGTTGCACCACAAGTAATAATTTCTAGTACTCCAATATCTTGAAAATGTTTAAAAGCATTTATTAAGTTACATTTATAAACATCTTCAAATAGATGTAAATCATTAGAGTAGCGGTTTAAATAATATTTAGCAAGTTCATTTTCTTTAATGTTATCCTTTGTTCTAACAATTTCTTTTTTAGCAAGTTCAATATGTGTATGTAAATATTTAATATATCTAGTTTGTAACAATTTATTATCTAGCATATTTAAAAGAGGAGGAGTCATCGACATAGTAATTCTAAAGTCAACTTTTTCCTTCTCTAATTTTGTAAAATTTATTAATAAAGGAAGATAGGTTTCGGAAATAGCTTCATATAACCATTGCTCTTCTAAATAATCTTCACTTTCAGGGTGATGAATAAAAGGTAAATGTGCGTGCAAAATAAAGCTAACATAACCCTTAATATTAGACATAATTGCCTCCTTTTACATAACTAACAAAATATTATTTAAAATTTGAACTAAATGATGAAGAAGAAAGTTTGGCATCTAATTCATTTCCTTTTAATTCATCTTTATAAATTTCTTTATATAAATCATAAATATTGTATATTCTTTCAAGCTTATACATTAAAGCAAAAGAAGATATATCTTTTTGTTCAACATAACCAGTTTTAACATTCTTAAGGAAAATGGTTTTTCCTAATTTTTCAAATAAAATATGATCATTTGGTGATGTAATTTCATTAGAAGAAGTAATAAATGTATCATTTGGTGCTCCAAATCCCATATTTTTATTTTTTCTCATTAAAACTATTTCATATTTACAGTCACTATCTGGAATATGTAAATACCAACTATTAGCATAATCATTTATTTCTACTTCAAATTGGTAGTTTTTGTCTTTATTGATAACTAATAAGTATGGTGTAGTTTGCTCAAAAAAGTTTTCACCATAAGCTTTTATAAATTTTTGCTTGTCACTGTTAGAAATTTCCCAATATACAAAAAGAATACTAGGCGTTTGTGCCAGAATTTTTACAAGAGTTTTTTCATAACTTGTAGGTAAATCATAATAATCTTCAATAAATGGTTTTTTTGTTCCGCTTTTTTTAGTAGCTTTTTTAACAGTAGATGTTTTTTTAGAAGTAGTAGTTTTTTTAGAGGCTACTTTTGTATTAGATTTTTCTTTTGGTGTAGGTGCTTTAGCTTTTTTGACAGTTGCATTTGCTGACTTTTTGTCAGCGCTTTTTGAAACCTTTGCCTCTTTTAAGACACCCTTTTTAGAAGCTACCGCTTTAGCAGTTGCTCCTTTTTCAGCTGATTTTGTTTTTTGGGTTTTTTTACTAGAAACTAATTTTTTTTCATCTTTTACTACTTCATCTTTTGCTTTTCTTGGCATTTTTTCCTCCACTTTTGTAGAACTTATTATTTAAATACAAGTAATTAAATTTTTAAAATTCATATTACTAATAATAGTATATCAAATTGAAAATAAATTCAATAGAAAATAGACAGAAAATTCAAAAAATTTATCAAAAAAATTTATCAAAATGTGTTTACTTTTGTCATAATTTTGTATACAATAAATTCAAGCTAGAAGTTAAAAGCAAAAGATAAAATTTGAAAGGGGCTTACTAATAATGAAAATATTGATGTTAACGTGGGAATATCCACCAAGAATTGTAGGAGGAATTGCTAGAGTAGTGCATGATTTATCTAAAAGGTTAATAAAAGATGGTCATGAGGTTACTGTTATAACATATAAAGATGGCGATTTACCAGAATATGAAAATGACAAAGGAGTGGAGGTATATCGTGTAGAAAACTATATGATACATCCTAACAATTTTATAGACTGGATTCTACAATTAAATTTTAACATGGTATCAAAAGCCACACAAATAATGAATGAAAAAGGAAAATTTGATGTAATACACGCTCACGACTGGTTAGTTGCAACAAGTGCTAAAACACTAAAACAGTCTTTTCAAATTCCTTTGGTAGCTACAATACATGCAACAGAGGCAGGTAGAAACTCTGGTATACATGATGAAACACAAAGGTATATTAATGATACAGAATGGCTTTTAACGTATGAAGCAACAGAAGTAATTGTAAATAGTAATTTTATGAAAGGACATGTTCAAAACTTATTTGGACTTCCATTTGATAAAATAAATGTAATTCCAAACGGAATTAATTTAACTAACTTTAATGGAATTGAAAGAGATTATGAATTTAGAAGACAATATGCAATGGATAATGAAAAAATTATTCTTTATGTAGGCAGATTAGTTTTTGAAAAAGGTATTCAACATTTAATTTCTGCAATGCCTAAAATTTTAAATGGATATAATGATGTTAAATTAGTTATTGCAGGAAAAGGTGGAATGTTAGATGACTTAAGGGCACAAGCAGATGCAATGGGACTATCTAACAAAATTTATTTTACAGGTTACTTAAATTCAAAACAAGTGCAAAAAATATATAAATGTGCAGATATAGCAGTATTTCCAAGTACTTATGAACCATTTGGAATTGTTGCACTAGAGGGAATGCTTGCAGGTGTTCCAACAATAGTTTCAGATGCAGGCGGATTAAATGAAATAGTAGATCACAGAGTAAATGGAATGAAAACTTATGCAGGTAACCCAAACTCTATTGCAGATTCTGTTTTAACTTTATTATATGATAAACAATTATGTGCAAATATTGCTAAAAAAGCAAAACAAAAAGTAAAAGAAGAATTTAACTGGACTAAAATTGCACAAGATACTCACTATACTTATGAAAAAGCTATCTGCAAAACAATGGCAGAAAAACAACAAGAACAAATTGCTCAAGAAAATGCTAAAAAAGCAGAAAAAGCAAACAATACCGAAACAGAAATTACAAATTTACTTAACTTTAAAAAGAAACATGCTTATGCATAGTAAAAGCAAGGGGGAAAATAAATGCAAGTTTATGATACTGCTAACCGTTTAGCCAAAGAAATACAAGAATCAGAAGAATATAAATCATATAAAAAACTAAAAGACGAAATACGGAAGTAACCCAGAAAAAAAGCAAAAAGTTGAAGAATTTGAAAAATTAAGATATGAAGTGCAACTTATGACATATACAGGTGAAGAAAAGGATGAAGAAAAAACTAAAAAATTAGAAGAAATGTATGCCACATTAGTTGCAAATAAAGATATAAAAGAGTATTTTGATTTAGAAGTGAAGTTTAATATTATGATAGCTGATGTTAATAAAATTATTGCAGAAGCTATAAAAGATGTTTTATAAAATATTTGTTGTTTTAAAAAATTAAGGTCGCTAAAAGTTTTAAGGAATAAGCTTTTTTAAGCGACCTTTTTAAATGTTTAAAAATCAAGCAAAAGGAAGGGGAATATTAAAAATATAAATGGAATATATAGTTGTAATTATCGCAAATATTATATTGTTACTTGTATTAAAATTTGCTTGGAATATTAAAATAAGTGATATAAAAATAATGAAACAAATAGGGTATAGCGAAAACCTAAATAAAATTGCTAATAAACTACCAGATAACAAACAAATTTGTAAAAGCATTTTAAAAAAGCTAAATAATGAAAATGTTACTATAAATGAAAGTAGTGAAGGTGACTCTAGCTTTTATTTTGTTCTTACTAATTCTATTATAATTTCTAATGCTAAAAAAACATTTAGCAGGGTGCAAACTATTTGCCATGAATGTTTACACTCTGTGCAAAACAGAAAAACATTATTATTTAATTTCTTTTTTTCGAATATATATTTATTGTACTTTTTAGTAATATGCATATTGACTATATTAAAGTTAAATATTTATCCTATGCTTTTTTTAATTATACTTATATTGCTAGGATTTATTTATTATGCTGTTCGTAGCAATTTGGAAAATAGTGCAATGCTACAGGCAAAGCCATTAGCAGAAGAATATTTAAAAGAAGAAAGCTTAAGTTTAGAAGAACAAAAAACAATAATAGATAATTGTGAACAAATTAATAAAATAGGAATACCAATTTATAATTTTAAACTAACATTTAATTGTGTTTTGAAAATTGTAATATATAGTATAGTATGTTTAATATTTCAAATATAAACAAAAAAATTCTTTAAATTATCTTGACTACAAACAAAAACACTAGTATAATTAAAATATTAAAACAAAAAACAAAAATGAGACAAAGTAAAATCAAGGTTACGGATAAGAGAAAATTAGTCACCGGCTGAAAGCTAATTTTACGAAAAACGGATTTGAAAAACTACCTCATTGTTGCTAGAAATAAAAAGCTAGCCGTAAAAGTTCTGCGTTAAAGAATAAATTAAGTTAAAAATAGGGTGGAACCGTGCAAAAATATAAGCACCCCTAATAGATAAAAAGTCTATTAGGGGGTGCTTTTTTTAGTTAAAATAAAATTTGAAAGGAGATATAAAACTATGCTTAAAATTACATTAAAAGATAATTCAAAATTAGAAGTAGAAGAAGGTTTAAACATACTAGAAATTGCTAAAAAAATAAGCGAAGGGTTAGCCAGAAATGCATTAGCTGGTAAAGTAGATGGAGAGGTAAAAGATTTACGTACAAAAATAAATAAAAATTGTAAGTTAGAAATATTAACCTTTGATGATGAGGAAGGAAAAAAGGCATATTGGCATACAACATCACATATTATGGCACAAGCTATAAAAAGAATTTATGGGGATAGTGTAAAGCTAACAATAGGTCCTGCTATTGATAATGGCTTTTATTATGATTTTGATGTAGAAAAACCATTTTCAGAAGAAGATTTAGCTAAAATTGAGGAAGAAATGAAAAAAATTGTTAAAGAAAATTTAGAAATAACAAGATATACTCTTCCAAAAGATGAAGCAATTAAACTTATGAAAGAAAGAAAAGAGCCATATAAAGTAGAATTAATTGAAGAATTACCAGAAACAGAAGAAATTAGCTTTTATGACCAAGGTGAATTTAAAGAGCTTTGTGCAGGTCCACATATTTTAAATACAGGTGCAGTAAAAGCATTTAAATTATTAAATTCATCATCAGCTTATTGGAGAGGTGACGAAACAAAGCAAACTCTTCAAAGAATTTATGGAATTTCATTCCCTAAAGCAAGCATGTTAGAGGAATATCTTCATTTAATAGAAGAGGCTAAAAAAAGAGATCACCGTAAACTAGGAAAAGAACTAGAATTATTTTTCTTTGATGAAACAGCACCGGGTATGGCTTACTGGCTACCAAAGGGCTTTACTATGATGAATGTGTTAATTGACCTTTGGAGAAAAGAACATAAAAAAAGAGGTTATCAAGAATTTTCTGGACCACAATTAAATAGTAGTAGCCTATGGAAAACATCAGGACATTGGGACCACTATAAAGAGGATATGTTTGTTTTAACAGATGCAGACGGAAATGAGCAAGCTCTAAAACCAATGAACTGTCCAAACTCTATAAAAATTTATCAAACAAAATTAAGAAGTTATAAAGAACTTCCACTTCGTTTTAGTGATATAGACGTAATACACCGTAACGAAAAATCAGGACAATTAAATGGTTTGTTTAGAGTAAGAATGTTTAGGCAAGATGACTCACATAACTATGTTATGGAATCTCAAATAAAGAATGAAATTAAAGAAATATTAGAAATTGCTAAAAAGTTATATAACATTTTTGGCTTAGACTTTATTTTAACTTTATCTACAAGACCAGATGATTACATGGGCGAATTAAGTTTGTGGAATAAAGCAGAAGATGACTTAAGATGTGTATTAGATGAAATTTGTGGAAAAGATAACTACCGTGTAAATGAAGGTGATGGAGCTTTCTATGGACCAAAAATTGATATAAAAATGAAGGACTGTTTAGGAAGAGAATGGCAAATGGGAACTGTACAAGTTGACTTTCAGTTACCACTTCGCTTTAATTTATCGTATATTGATTCAGATGGGGAAAAGAAAACTCCAATTATGATTCATAGAGCACTATTTGGCTCATTTGAAAGATTTATTGGTATTTTAACAGAACACTTTGCAGGTGCTTTCCCAACTTGGCTTGCACCAGTACAGGTAAAGTTATTACCAATAGCTGATAGCCATAAAGAATATGCTCTAAAGGTAGAAGAAGAACTTTTAAAAGCTGGAATAAGAGTAGAACTAGACGACAGGCAAGAAAAAATAGGCTATAAAATTCGTGAAGCACAAATGCAAAAAATTCCATATATGCTAATTTTAGGAGATAAAGAAATACAAGCAAATGCAGTAGGTGTGCGCTCAAGAAAAGATGGAGATATTGGGCAAATGCCAATAAATGAATTCATAGAAAAAATTAAAAAAGAAATTGAAACTTTTGAAAGATAAATAAAAAAGGGGCGTGGAAATTATTTTAAACTTTTAAGCCACGCCCTTTAAAAAAACATTGCAAATAAATGCCTTCTTGTGATATACTTAAACAAACAAATTTTAGGAGGGCAAAAATGCCTAAAAATATTGCAGAAGATAAAGATAAATTAAAAGAAAAATTAGAATACATAGGGCTAAATTTAGAAAAAGTACCAAGTTTTTTAAAGGAATTTATTCCTTTTTCTTATAGACCACTTAAATCTTATGATGATATGAGCTATAAAGTATACAAGTATATTGACGTATCAGATATTGAAATTCTTTTAATCCCAACAGATAGATTAACTAATTTAAATGAAAAATATAAATTAGCTTTACCAATTGGTAGGTATTTAGACTCTACATCAGAGGAAAATTTAGAATACTTTACCACTTTTCTTTCTATGCTAAATAACACAGAGTTACAAGATATAAAAGACCTAGAGCATGAGCAAGAAAAATTGCAAGAACAATATCCTTATGAAGTAAAATATGATAATAACTATATTTGGCAAATATATTATTCTGACGTATCAGATAGATATTTTATGCTAGTACCAACAAATGAGTTTAATAATACAGCTTTATTTTATGTATTAAAAAAGCAAATTGAAGCTAAAAAAACAAGAACAAAGCATTTAATATATGTTCCAATTAGCCATTTAGAATATTCTGGTAGTTTTTTAGTAAAAAGTCAAATAACAGATTTAGAAAACTACTTATGGTATTTTACAAAAGAATGGCCAAGCATTTTTGAGGTATATAATAAAAGAGGAAAAATGCAGCTTAAAATATTAGGAAAAGCTAAAGTATACGAAAAAATACAAAGTACTTATGTAATAACATTAAACACAAAGGAAGAAGCTGTAGAAAAATACAAGTTAATTAAAGCATTATTTATTTTAGCTACAGGACTACCAGAAGATTATATATTTAAAACAAGAATAAATGATGAGGGAGAACTTACTTTTTCATATATAAATGACGAAGAAAAAGTAATAGAATATAACAATTTATTAGAATTTATTCAAAATGAAGCCTCTCAAAAAAAATTATTAATTGGCTTGGAAGATAAAAAAATATTAGAAGAGCAAGAAAAGGCAAAAAAGCTAAAAGCCATTACCGAAAAGAAAACGGAAGAATATTTAAACAAACAACGACAAATAGCTACATTTTTAGAGTGCAAAAAAACTTTTTTTGGAAAAGTTAAATATTATTTTTCAAACAGAAAAAAAGAATTTCAAAAAGCTAACAAAGAAAGAATAAAAAAACAAATAGATGAGCAAAAGCAAAATAAAGAAGAAGTAATAAGTGTAAATAAACAAGATGAAGCCTATACTATTGAAGACTTAATAGAAATAGGTACAAAGCTAGAAAACAGAAGAAAAATGCAAAAAAATTTGAATTTAGATAATAAAGCATTAGAGCTAAAAAAGGTAAATTTAGAAAGAAAAATAAAAAACGCTAATATATATTTAAACGAGATAGAACTTCATAAAAAAAGCATTTTCGAATTTTGGAAATTTACAAACAAAGATGAACTTCCTAGCTTAAATGAGGGAGAAGAAGAAAATAAATCAAAAGAAAAAATAGCAAAAAGTTTTGAATATGAGATAGATATAGAAGATGTGGGAAAAACTGTAGATGAATTACAAAGAAGGAAGCTTTCTAAAAATGAAATAGACGGAATTTTTGCTATTAAACAAGCACTTTGCTCATTTCAAATTTTAAGTACTACCAAAAGTAGTAATTTAACAGTAGAGCAAAAAGAAATATTACAAAATGAATTAGATAAGTTAAAAGCTGAATATCAAAAAGATTTAGAGTTTATAAAAGTAAAAGATTTTGATATTTTTGGCGGGATGTCAGATGATAAAACAAAAATTAAAATGCTTAATAACCAAAAGCATAGAGAAACCGAAAAAGATAAATATAACATATTAAATATAAACCCTAAAACAGAACTTACAGTATACATAGACAATATAAGAAATTACTTAAGGTTAATTAAAGAATCTTTTGTAAAAATATCATCTGAATATACAATGCCAATATATTTAGCAAGTGATGATGAGGCTTTATTAGAAAATTTACAAATATTTCATTTAGATGAAATGAAAATATTAGAAGAAAAAAAGGCATATTTATACAAACTAAACTGGAAAGAAGGTATGCCAATTTTATATTACTCTAATATAGTTTTTTACGATAACTTTAATCAAACCTTACCATTAGGAATGAATTTATCAGATGAAGTATTAGTAAATTTGGAAGGACATAAATTAAAGGAAAAAGCAAGGGACACATTTAAAGTAAATCATGTAATAGATGAGTATACTAATGAAATAATAACGATAAATGTTATAGAATATGATGTAAAATAAATACAACACTATTTTTTAACAGCTACAACTACAAACCTTCCATCTTGTGTATGATACGAACATGTAGAAAGGGTAAGAAGTTGCTCTCCATATTCAGCAGTAACTCCAGTTTCATAAAGGGAAGCCTTTTTAGCATTCTGAACAAATTCGCTATATTCTTTTTCATTTTTAGCATTAATAAAATAATAATAACGAAATACATTTTTATCGGTTTTATAATATACTTTAGAACGAAACACTGCTAAAATTTTGTAAGCAGTGTCTTCTTCTTTTGTAGTAAACCTAATATTAGAATGTGTTTTATAAAAATCGTAACTTTGATATTTTAATAAATCTTTAAAAGTACTGTGATGACCATAAATTAGTAAATTGCTACTTGGAATATCCCAAGAGTAATCTTTATCCAAAAAAATAGCCCCATTTACATTATATTTTTTTTCATAATTATGATTTAAATAATAGTCATTATTAGAACCTTGCACAACAGGGTAATTTATATTTGTATTTTCAATTTGTATCCAACCAACAATATCTGAATTCTTTTGCTTTAATTTTTGTACCTTTAATATTCTTTGTGTATCTTTAGAAGTTTCATTAACTTTTTCTGCTTGGGTAGTACTATTGCTTAATGAATTGTTAATATTTTCTTCTACACCAGTATTTTCATTAATATAAACTTCATTTAATAAATTCCTTTCTTTTGCAGTGCTATATACATCATGATAATATTGAAGAATTAAAGCAATAGAAAACACTATCAATAATATTGATATTATGTAAAAAACTTTATTTATTTTTTTCATTATCTCAATTTTACTTATCATTTTTAATAATTAAAACAATAAAAAGAGTTGCTCCTTTTAAACAAAATATTATAAATTGAGCAACTCTTAAAGTAATTATTTTACCTTTCTTCTTAAAATAGCTATAGATATAGCAGATAGTGTAATAGTAGCTAAAGCACCTACTAAAACTCCTTCTGTTCCTGTTTTGGGAGTGCTATCTTTTTGTGGAGTATTTGTTACTTTAGACTTTGGAACAAAAACTTCTCCTTCAATTTTAATATCGTCTCTTGCGTTACTTTGATATAAGATGTTACCCTCTGGGTCACTAACAACTATTTTATTTCCGCTTACTGCTATTCTATCAACAGTGTTATCTGTATTTTTAACTTCAAAAGTACTTAACTTATCGTTAATTGCAATATAAACTACATTTTCTTTCTCGCTAGAAGATAAAGTACCATTCATTATAAGAGTAGGCTCGTTAGAACCTGTGTTAACACTATATCCTTTTGCAATTTCTATACCGTTATTAGAATCTCCACCATTTCTTCCTAAATTTAAACTAATTACTTCAACAGTACCTGCATTTACTAACACACCACCATATTTACAACCAGAAATATTAACATTATTTAATGCAATATATCCACCGTTATAAGCTTGCACACCATATTTAGGGGAATCTTTTAAAGTAAGGTTACTTAATGTTACTTTTGCACCAGCGCCTGCTGTAATTAAAGTACCATTTTCACCTGCTGCTGCAAAACTACTAGAAGCAGATATAGTATATCCACTACCATTAATAGTTAATGTTTTTCCAGTAATTTCAATAGGTTTTGTCAATACAATATTTGATGTTAATTTAATAACATCTCCATTTACTGCTCCTGAAATAGCAGTAGTTAATGCGTCTTCTGAAGCTACACTAGTAGTATTAGCATAAGTAGAATGTGGCATGAAAAAAATCATTGTAAGCAACAAGAAAATAAAAGCACATGCAATTTTTATATTTCTTTTCATAAAAATATCTTCCTTTCAAACTAAAATTTAAAACTACCTTTTGTTTTTGTAGTAATTTATTATTTATTGTGTATTAAAAAAATAATTTTATACAAAATGTTTTATTTTTCTACATAATTTGCATATAAAAAGGAAAATTGTACAAAATAAAAAACAAGTAAACTATGTAAGTGTAAAATTAATGTAGGCAAATACCTACATTAATTTTTTCTAAAAATATATTGAAAAAACATAGATAATCCAATACAATGTGAATTGACGAACACAAAAGAAAGGATAATATCTATGTTTGAAGAAATTGTAACAAAAGATGAA
>CANQGW010000006.1 GCA_947623555.1 uncultured Clostridia bacterium | reverse complement strand
GTAGCATAGATTATCTTTACTATACTACTTCTGAAAAAATAAATGAAAAAAATTTACACACCAGTCTTGACAAACCCCAAAAAATTTTTCAAAAATATGAAAAATTTTCATATTTTGGTACAAGCTGGCATATAATATAGTATTAATAGGTGCTTTAAAATATTTCATAAAAAGTATCATTTTATCAAGTTAAGTAACCCCAAGTGCTTACGGAAATGGGAAAAAATTTGACATTTTTTTCATAAAATGGTACAATATAGTTGTTGCTTTTAAAGGAGGGAACAAATTTAAAATGAAAAATGATGATAAAGCATCAATATCGCTGAAAAAAATTATTTTTATAAGCATATTATTTATTTTTATCATGACAGTAGCAGTAAGAGCTACTAATACAAAAGTAAATAATGTTAAAATAATTCTTGCAAGTGGTTACGAAATGAATGTTTTAACTAACAAAAAGCAAATTGCAGAGATACTTGATGAAAATCATATTATACTATTAAATGATGAAAAAGTAACTCCAGATCTTAAATCAGAGTTATCAGATAATAAAACAATTAAAATTTCTAAAATAACAGAAGAAGAAATAGAACTTCCAGATGTAGTAGAAAATTCTAGCGAAGTTACAGTAGATAAAATTTTAGAGACATATGATACTATTATAGAAAAAATAGTAGTGGAAAAGGTAAAAATTCCATACGAAACTATTACTAAAAATGTAGCTTCTTCTGGAGTAAAACAAGATAAAATAGTACAATATGGTGTAGATGGTTTAAAAGAGGTTACTTATAAAGTTAAATATCAAAATGAAAAAGAAATAGAAAAAAAAGAAATCTCTTCAAGAATTATTAGAAATCCAGTAAATAAAATTGTAGAAGTAAGAAGTAAGCAGCAAGTAACTTCAAGAAGTAGTTCAGTAGTTAGATATGCTGGAAAATGGAGTTATTCAGAGGCTGAACTTGACTTATTATGTGCTATTACTGCCCAAGAGTGTTCTTCAAGTTATGAGGGTGCATTGGCTGTTATTACATGTGCATGTAATAGAGCAGAAAGCAGTAGATGGAGACATAATGGTACAGACCCATTAAGCCAATATAAAGCCAAAAACCAATTTTGTTATACAATAGATAATCACTGGAGAAGAAGGTTAAACGGAAATTATGCTTCTTATGTAAAAAGAGCAGTTATAGATGCATTAAACGGAAAAAGAAACCACAATTATTTATCATTTAGAGCAGCAGGTTATGCAAGTGGTGTAAATATAGGTGGAAACGTATATTTTAATGCAATGTAATAATATTTATAAAAAAGAATTCCTATAATGTAGGAATTCTTTTTTTAATAAGCAAGCTCAATATGAAATAGAGACAGAAATAATATAAGGTAATTTACACTTTGGTAACATTGAAAATATATGCACAATGTGATATATTAACTAAAGTAAAATTAATATAAATAGGAGTTAAGTATAATATGAAACTAATTTCGTGGAATGTAAACGGATTAAGAGCGGCAATAGGAAAAGGCTTTAAGCAATTTTTTGAAGAGGCTAATGCAGACATTTTTTGCATTCAAGAAACAAAAATGCAAGAGGATCAAATAGATATAGAAATTGCAAATATTTTTAGAAATTATAATAGTTATTGGAATAGTGCAATAAAAAAAGGCTATTCTGGTACAGCAGTTTTTACAAAGAAAAAACCTATTAAAGTAAGCTATGGCTTGGGAATTGAACAGCACGACCAAGAAGGCAGAGTTATTACACTAGAATTTGAAGAGTTTTATTTAGTAAACTCGTATACACCAAATTCTAAAAGAGAGCTAGAGCGTTTAAGTTATAGAATGGTTTGGGAAGATGAAATAAGAAATTATTTGATGAAATTAGACAAATTAAAGCCTGTTATTTATTGTGGTGACTTAAATGTAGCACATGAAGAAATAGACTTAAAAAATCCAAAAACAAATCATCATAGTGCAGGTTTTACAGATGAAGAAAGAAATAAAATGACAAAGCTGTTAAATTCGGGTTTTACTGATAGTTTTAGATATCTGTATCCAGAAAAAGAAAATAGCTATACTTGGTGGTCATATATGTTTCATGCAAGGGAAAAGAATGTAGGCTGGAGAATTGATTATTTTATAGTATCTAAATCAATTGAAAAGAAAATACAAGATAGCAATATTTATTCAGAAATAATGGGTAGTGACCATTGCCCAGTTGGACTAGTTTGTAATTTTTAAATTTATTAGGGAGGAGTTTATAAAATGCAAGAAAAAAAGAGAGGTTTTAGCAAATGGTTTTATTGGTTTATGTTAGGAGTAGCCATTATTGCTGTTTATAAATTATTAGATAATATTGGCTCAATTACTACATGGCTAGGAGGGCTTTTTAATATTTTAATGCCATTTATTATAGGCCTATTAATTGCCTATTTATTTTATATACCTTGTAGAGGAGTAGAAAGATGGTATAGAAAAGCAAAAAAAATAAAATTTATAAGTAAAAAAGCAAGAATTTTATCTATTATTACAGTTTATATAATTGCTATTTTAATTGTTGTTATAGCTTTAACATTTGTAATACCAAATATTTTAAGAAGTATTACTGACTTTGTAAATAATTTTGGAAATTATTACAATAATACAATACAAGCATTAGAAAATTTACCAGAAGATTCTATATTTAAAAGCGAAACATTTATGAATTTAATAGGAAAGTTAAGCACAATAGATTTAAACCAATTTTTAAATGTAGAAAGTTTAGTGCAGTATGCGAAGGGTGCTATTAGTGCGGTTACAGGCATATTTGATGTTTTTGTATCTTTTATTGTTTCTGTATATTTATTAGCAGAAAGACGTCAAATTCTAAATTTCTTAAAAAGATTTGCCAATGCTGTATTTGCAAAAGATACATACACTATGGTAAGTAGATACTTTAATAAGTCAAACGAAGTATTTTTTAAGTTTATTTCTGGTCAAGTATTAGATGCGGTTGTAGTAGGAATATTAACTTCAATAGCTATGTCGATTATAGGTGTAAAATATTCTATATTATTAGGTTTTATGATAGGTTTATTTAATTTAATACCATACTTTGGAGCAATTGTGGCAGTAACCATGGCAATTATTATTACAATATTTACAGGGGGAATAGGTCAAGCTCTTTTAATGGCAGTAATAATTATTATTCTTCAACAAATTGATGCAAATATTATAAATCCTAAAATTATAGGAAATAGTTTATCTATTAGCCCATTACTTGTAATTTTTTCAGTAACAGTTGGTGGTGCATATTTTGGAGTGCTTGGCATGTTTTTAGCAGTACCAATATTTACAGTTATTAAGCTTTTAATAGAAGAGTACGTTGATTATAAAAATAATTAAAAACTACATTTACCTCTTTTGTCATAAAATTAGTACAAGCATCATATAATAAAAAGTAAGGAAGGACAAAGGAGGAATTAAGTATGTGGCATACTTTATCGGTAAAAGAGGTTCAAAGTAAGTTAAGAACCAACTTACATAGTGGACTTGCTATAAAGCAAGTGGAAGAAAGAAGAAAAAAGTATGGCTTAAATAAGTTAGAAGAGCCAAAAAAACAGTCTATTATAATTAGGTTTTTAAAACAATTTCAGGACTTTATGATTATTATTTTGATTATTGCTTCTATTATTTCAGCTATTGTTGCAAAAATCGAGGGCAGTAATGATTATTTTGACTCAATTATTATTATTGCAATTGTTGTTTTTAATGCTATTATGGGGCTTGTGCAAGAGTCAAAGGCAGAAAAATCGCTAGAGGCATTAAAGAAAATGTCTGCTCCTACTTGTAAGGTAAGAAGAGATGGAAAAGTACTTACAATTAAGAGTGAAGAAGTAGTACCTGGTGATATTGTAATTTTAGAGGCTGGGGATTATGTTCCAGCAGATGGAAGGTTAATAAATTGTTCTAGCTTAAAAATAGAAGAGTCTAGTTTAACAGGAGAAACTGTACCAATTTTGAAAGATGCAGGTAGTATTTTAACTACAAATACTACTATTGGTGACATGGTAAATATGGCTTTTGCAACTACTATTGTTGTTTCAGGGCATGGTGAGGTTATTGTAACAGATACGGGCATGAATACAAAAGTAGGTAAAATTGCAAAGATGATTTTGACAAATGAATCGCCAGAAACTCCTATTCAAAAGAAATTAGATCAGGTAGGTAAAACGTTAGGAGTAGCCTGCCTTATAATTTGCCTTTTAATTTTTATTATAGGTCTTATGAAAAATATAGAACCAATAGAAATGTTTATGACATCTGTAGGACTAGCAGTAGCAGCAATTCCAGAGGGATTACCTGCAATTGTTACAATTGTGCTTTCTATTGGAGTAACTAAAATGGCCAAGAAAAATAGTATTATAAGGAAGCTTCCAGCAGTAGAAACATTGGGAAGTAGTAGTGTTATTTGCTCTGATAAAACAGGAACTTTAACTAAAAACCAAATGAATGTTACTAATATTGTAGGAGCTGAAGGTGAAATTAAAGATGATATAAATACAGCATGGATTTTAGAACTTGCTACAATGTGTACAGATGTAGATGTTTTTAACAATAATGGCAGGTTAGAGATAAATGGTGAACCTACAGAAACTGCTATTGCGTATAGAGCTATAAAAGAGGGAAAAGATAAAAATAAATTATATGAAGAAATGCAAAGAATTGCAGATATTCCATTCGATTCTGATAGAAAAATGATGACAACTATTCATAAATTAAATACAGGTTACAGAATTATAAGTAAAGGTGCACCAGATATATTACTAAAAAAATGTAATCAAATTTACCAAAATGGAAGAGTTATGCCTATTACAAGTAGCCATATAGCAAAAATAGAGAAGCAAAATTTACAAATGGCTGAAAAGGCTTTAAGAGTGCTTGCTATTAGTTATTTAGATGTTAAAGAATTACCAAATAAAATAGAAAGTAAAACTATAGAAGAAAACTTAATTTTTGTTGGATTAATTGGAATGATGGATCCTCCAAGGGAAGGCGTAAAAGAAGCGGTTGATACTTGTAAAAAGGCTGGTATAAAAACTGTAATGATTACAGGTGATCATATAGCTACTGCCAAAGCAATTGCAAAAGATTTAGGTATTCTTTCTAATGATGAACTTGCTATTACAGGTGAAGAGTTAGATGCCATTCCTAATGATGTTTTAAAAAATAATATTATGAAGTACTCTGTTTTTGCTAGGGTTACGCCAGAACATAAAGTGCGAATTGTAAATAGTTATAGAGATGCTGGCAAAGTAGTTGCTATGACTGGTGATGGTGTAAATGATGCACCTGCATTAAAGCAAGCAGATATTGGAATTGCAATGGGCAAAAATGGCACTGATGTTGCTAAAGGTGCAGCTGATATGGTTCTTACAGACGATAATTTTGTAACAATTGTAGAGGCAGTTAAGCAGGGCAGAAACATATTTGATAATATAAAAAAGGCTGTTCATTTTTTAATAGCTACAAATATTGGAGAAATAGTTACTATATTTTTAGGTTTATTGCTTGGTTTAAAATCTCCATTACTTGCAATTCAACTTTTGTGGATAAATTTAGTAACTGATTCACTTCCAGCAATTGCACTAGGACTAGAAAAACCAGACAAAGACATAATGAATAAAAAACCACGAGATAGCAAAAAAGGAATTTTTGCAGATGGTTTATGGGGAAAAATATTTGCAGAAGGAACTATGCTTGGTGCTTTAACGCTCTTTAGTTTTAGTATAGGAAATTATTTGTATAACATACAAGTGGGAAGAACCATGGCGTTTGTATCTTTGGGTCTTTTAGAACTTGTACATAGTTTTAATATTAAAAGTGATGAATCTATATTTAAAATAGGCTTTTTAGAAAATAAATATTTATTTGGTGCTTTTTTACTAGGTTTATTATTACAAACTAGTGTAGTGCTAATTCCTCAAGTTGCAAGTTTGTTTAAGTTAGTTCCATTAACTGGCATTCAATGGTTATATACATTTTTAGTATCTATAATGCCACTTGTAATTATAGAGGCACAAAAGAAAATAAACGAAATTAGGTTTGGCAAAGTAGTATATGCTAAAGAATTAAATTAATTTTAAATATTATTAATTTTCTCCTATTAATTTGCTACTTATAGTATAACTTATTTGCATTTGTGCAAAATATATGGTATAATTAAAGATGTCGTGTAGCAAAAAGGAGAGTGAAGTTTATTTTAAATATAAAAATAAAATACTACACAAAAGAATTAATTAAATTGATGAATTTAACGGCCATTGCTTTATTTATTGCCATGACAATAATTTTTGTAAAATATAAACCAGTATGCAAAGTTAGCCTTTTAGATGAACAATTAGGCTATGTAAATAATAAAAATGAATTTGAAAATAAATTAAAAGAATTAATTAATAACCAAAAAGAAGAAAGTGTTGCTTTTATAGATGTAGCAGAGCCAAAATATGAATTTGCGCTTATTTCTTCAAAAGAGGAAATAAACGAAGATGAAGTTTTTAATAAAATACAAGAAAAAACGACTATTACTTATAAATATTATGCTGTTACAATTGATAATAAGCAAAAAGCAATTGTAAGCACTTTAGATAAGGCAGAAAAGCTAGTTACAGAAATGAAGAAAAAATATGCTAAAAGTGTTAGCGTAAATATTGGAATTAATGAACTTTATACACAAAATAAAGACGAATATAAGGTAGTAAATACTAATGTGGCAAAAAAAGAAGTTACAGACGAATTAGAAGAAATAAAATCAGCCTCTGTAAATGGTATTTATTTAGCACAAAAACCAATTACAGGTGTAATAACATCAAGATATGGAGAAAGGGAAAGTATACGTTCCCATGCGCATACAGGGCTAGACATTGCGGCACCTTATGGTACTAAAATTAAAGCAGCTGCAAGTGGTACGGTTACATGGTCTGGTGATAATGGAAGTTACGGAAATTTAATAGTTATAAACAGTGGCAACGGAGTAGAAATTTATTATGGTCACTGTAGTAAATTATATGTAGAAAAGGGCGACACAGTAAAAGCTGGGGATATAATAGGTGCTGTTGGTTCTACTGGTAACTCAACAGGTAACCATTTACATTTTGAAATAAGGGTAAATGGAAGCAGGGTAAATCCTCAAAAATATATTTATAATTAATTTGCTAACTTATCACTGTAAGTTCACAAAAAGGACAAATTATATTGTTATATTATATATGTAATCAATAATTAGTTACTCCGTTATTGATTACATATTAGAAAAACATCCCCTTTTATTTTCAAAAAAAGTAGCCATTTGATATTGGCTACTTTTTTTATTAACTTTTTTACTTATGGTTGTTCTTGTAATGTAAGGGAAATTTCTTTTTCTTTTCCGTCACGATAAATTTTTAATTTAATGGTATCACCAATTTGTTTTTTATTTTTTATTTCGTTTAACTCATCTATTGTAGATATTTTAGTTCCATCAGCTTCAGTAATAACATCTCCTATTTTTAAGCCAGCCTTTTCAGCAGATGAAAAATCTTCAATACTTAAGATATAAACGCCAACTACTAAATTGTTTGCTTTTGCTAGAGCTTCATCTAAATCTCTGCCACTAATTCCTATATATGGTCTTTTTACTTTGTTATATTCAATTAATTGTTCATAAATTTCTTTTGTAGAGTTAATGGGAATTGCAAAACCAACGCCTTCTACACCAGTTCCAGAAAGTTTTAAAGTGTTAACTCCAATTACTTGACCTTTGCTATTTACTAAAGCACCACCACTGTTACCAGAGTTAATAGCAGCATCTGTTTGTATAGAAACATATTTATTTCCTTCATTGTCACTAACTTCTCTATTTACTGCACTAACAATTCCAGCTGTTACACTATTATCTAAACCTAATGGGCTACCAATAGCCATTGCAAATTCGCCTACTTGTACAGAGCTAGAGTCACCAAGTTCTGCAGCTGTTAAACCATCTTTTTCAATTTTAATAACTGCTAAATCAGTTTGACTATCTGTTCCAATAATTTTAGCTTCATATTCGTTATCATCATTATATAATTTTACAGTAACTTTATTTGCTTCTTCTATTTCATAAAAAGAGCTAGAACTTGAGCTTGATGAATTAACAACATGATTATTAGTTAAAATATAACCATCTTCACTAATAATAATACCAGAACCTTTAGCTGTTGCAGTTGCACCTTTACCCATATTAAAAATAGAATTAACTGAATATTCTACAGTAATTGCTACAATAGAAGGTTGAACTTTTTTAGCTACTCCCATGGCTGTTTCAGAATAGCCCTGCAAAGAAATTGACTGTGTATTTAAATCAAGAACATTATTATTATTAGTTTCACTGCTAGACGAACTAGTTAGAAATTGATTTTTTATAGTATTTTTAATACCAGGAACTGCAAAACAGGTTCCTATAACAATTGTTGCTCCTAATGCTCCACATACAAATGGAAGCAAAACAGATTTACCAAAACCAAAACTGCCTTTTTGCTTTTGATTTTTTTCACTGTTATAAAATGCTCTGTATGATGACTGCACAGTAGTTGGGTTTACATTTGTAAAATTTGAATTTGTTTGTTCATTTTCATTTGACTGATTATCTTCCATAATTTTCTACCTCCAAGTTATTATTATAATATCCTAAAACAATTATATGATACAATAGTTTTGTGAAAAAAATGTGAAGATTTTGTATTTTTCTATGAATTTGTAATAGATTCTACCTTAAAAAGCTAACTTTATTAGTAAATTTAAAAAAATTGAATATTTTTAAAATTTATGATATATTAATGATGGTTATAAACATAAGAATAAAACCAACAATAATTCATATCATAATTTAGAAAGGAGAAATTTGCATATTTTATGCGAATATAAAAATATGAAAAGCGAAAAAGGAATGACACTAGTAACCACTGCTATATTAGTTATAGTAATTGCAACATTAGTTTTTGCGTTTGTGTATTATGCTAGATTACAAATGGCAAAAGAAAGCTTGCAAGATTTAAAAACTGATATGCTTTTAATACAAGCAAAAGTTTCAACAATTGAAGGAGAATATACTTTAAATAAGAAAGATGATGTGTTAAAAGGAATAAAATTATCAGAAATGCAAGAAGATGAAACTATAAAACAATTTTTAGAAAAAAGCATTATAGATGCAAATGAAAAGGGAAAACAATATTATGTGTTAAACAATGACAATTTATCAGAATTAGGTTTAAATAAAATAATATTAGAAGAAGGAAATTACTATATTGTAGAATATACCACAAAAGAGGTTTACTATATAAAAGGTTTTACATATTCTGATGGAAATACTTATTACAAACTATCTGAAATAGAAGAGTTAGACATAGAAAATGTTAAATAGAAAATGGTGTAACAATGAAAGAAAAAGAATTAGAAAGATTAACAAACTTAAAAAAAGAAGAAGAAGCATTTTATAAAAAAGGTTTAAAACTTATTGCAGGAATAGATGAAGCAGGAAGAGGGCCACTAGCAGGCCCTGTGGTAGTAGCATGTGCTATAATGCCGCAAGCTTCTATGATAGAAGGAGTTAATGATTCTAAAAAAGTATCAGAAAAAAAGAGAGAAACTTTATATGAATTAATTACAAATGAGGCAATTGCCTATGGAGTGGGAATTATTAGCCAAACTGAAATAGATGAAATTAACATTCTTCAAGCAACTAAAAAGGGCTTAACAATTGCAATAAAAGAAGCAGAAAAAATGTTAGAACAAAAAAATTTAAATAAACCAGATGTAATATTAGTAGATGCACTTACTAATATAAATACAGACAATATTCCATATAAATCTATTATTCACGGAGATGCTATTAGTTATTCTATTGCATGTGCATCAATTATAGCAAAGGTTACAAGGGATAGAATAATGAGGCAAATGGATGAAATTTACCCACAATATGGATTTATTAAGCATAAAGGTTATGGAACAAGTATGCACATAAAAGCACTTAAAGAATATGGACCATGCCCATTACATAGAAAAAGTTTTATAAAAAATTTTATATAGAGGAATATATATGAATATACAAGATATAATTGCCAAAAAAAGGGATAAACAAGAGCTTTCAAAAGAAGAAATTGAATATTTTATTACAAATTATACAAATGGAAACATATTAGACTACCAAGCAGCAGCTTTAGTAATGGCAATTTATTTAAATGGTATGACAGAAACTGAAACAACGAACTTAACTTTAGCCATGGCACACTCTGGAGATATTTTGGATTTATCAGAATTAGGAATAGTTGTAGATAAACATTCAACAGGTGGAATAGGAGATAAAGTAACATTAATTTTAGCACCAATTATAGCATCATTTGGCGTTCCAGTTGCAAAAATGTCAGGTAGAGGTCTAGGCTATACAGGTGGAACAATTGATAAATTAGAGTCAATACCAGGTTATAAAACAAATTTAAGTGTAGAACAATTTATAAAAAATGTAAAAGAAAATGGAATTTGTGTAATGGGTCAAACATTAAATTTAGACCCAGCAGATAAAAAAATATATGCCTTAAGAGACTCAATTTCTGCAACAGAAAGTATACCATTAATTAGCTCTAGTATTATGAGTAAAAAAATTGCAGCAGGTGCTAATAAAATTGTTTTAGATGTAACTTGTGGAAGCGGAGCATTTATGAAAAATATTGATGAGGCAATAAATTTAGCACAAATGATGAAGAAGATAGGAACACTAGCTAATAAAGAAACTATATGTATTATTACAAATATGGAAGAGCCATTAGGAAAAGCTGTAGGAAATTATTTAGAGGTTATAGAAGCACTAGAATTTTTAAAGGGTAATATGAATGAAGATGTAAAGCAGGTAATATTAGAACTTGGTGCATATATGCTAAAATTAGCTAAAAAAGGTGATGATATAAATGTAAATAAACAAAATATTTTAGAGAGCGTAAAATCTGGCAAGGCATATCAAAAATTTAAGTTATGGATCAAGTCCCAAGGTGGAGATATTAGCTATTTAGAAAATAAGGAAAATTGCCAAAGGGCAAAATACATAATTGAAGTAAAGGCAGATACACAAGGGTATGTAACATCATTAGATGCAAGAAAAGTTGGAGAAATATCAATGAGGCTAGGTGCAGGCAGAATAAAAAAGGAAGATATTATAGATCAAACAGTAGGTGTAATTTTAGAAAAGAAAATAGGAGATAAAGTACAAGAAAATGATGTATTAGCATATATTTATGCAAATGATGAAAAAATAGGAAATGATGAAGCAAAGGCTTTAAAAGAGGTTTATGAAATAAAGCAAGAAATAGTAAACGCAAAAAATAATATTTTAAAAATAATATAAAACATGGTTATATTTTGTTAAATAAAAATAAAGCTTGACTTTAATTTAGTCAAGTTTTGTTTTTTGTATTTGATTTGCAAAATCAGCAAACTGTTCTTGCATTAAAAAGCGGTTTAAGTTTTTATTTGAGATTCCAGTAGAGGCAACAATTTGACTTATATCATAGTTAGTATAATTTGTTTCTTCTATGTAATTTTTTAAACGGTTAATTTCTAGTTCATCTTTTTGCTTGCAATTTGGGCACACTGCACTTTCAGATAGGAAAAAAGCTCCACAACGGCAACATTTATTAAAATTCATAAAAACCATAACCTCCTAAAATTTTTTACACAACAAGAAGTATATCATATAATAAGACAAAATGATACAAAAAAAGATAAAAAAATAAAAAAATTTTTTAAATAAAAACAATTGCTTTTTTTGAAAAAATATTTTATTATAATCATTAGTAAAATTTAAAAAATAGGAGGAAATTATTATGAAAGCTTATGTATGTAAAGTATGTGGATATATCCATTTTGGAGAAGAAGCACCTGAAAAATGCCCACAATGCGGTGCACCAAAAGATAAATTTGAATTAAAAGAAGATGAAGATAAAAAAAGTTATGCTGATGAACATGTAATTGGCGTAGCTCAAGGTTTAGATGAAGAAGTAGTAAAAGGTTTAAGAGAAAATTTTACAGGAGAATGTACAGAGGTAGGTATGTACCTAGCAATGAGCAGACAGGCAGATAGAGAAGGCTACCCAGAAATTGCAGAAGCATTTAAAAGATATGCTTTTGAAGAAGCAGAACATGCTGCTAAATTTGCTGAACTACTAGGAGAAGTAGTTTATCCAGACACCAAAAAGAATGTATCTTTAAGGGCAATGGCAGAACATGGCGCTTGCATGGGTAAAAAAGAACTTGCAACAAGAGCAAAAGAATTAGGATATGATGCAATTCATGATACAGTTCATGAAATGTGCAAAGATGAAGCACGTCATGGAAGAGGATTTGATGGTTTACTTAAAAGATATTTTGCTTAAAAACTAACTATTATTAATAAAATTCAAAAAAGTGTTGCATTTGCAACACTTTTTGTGATATAATAGTTCTCGTTATGAAAATACACACATATTGCAAGTATAAAAATAGTGCTTGAAATATCAAGTTTTTTTATATGTTAGTAAGCAATGTGGAGGAATAACTAAAAGGAGGAATTAAATTATGGCAGTAGTTGCAATGAAACAATTACTAGAAGCAGGTGTTCATTTTGGACATCAAACAAGAAGATGGGATCCAAAAATGGCTGAATATATATTTCAAGCTAGAAACGGAATTCATATCATCGACTTACAAAAAACATCTAAAAAATTAGATGAAGCTTATGCTTTTCTAAAAGAACAAGCAGAAGAAGGAAAAACAGTTCTATTTGTAGGAACAAAAAAACAAGCACAAGAATGTGTTAAAGAGGCTGCAGAAAAATGCGGTATGTACTATGTTAACCAAAGATGGTTAGGTGGTACATTAACAAACTTTGAAACAATTAGAACAAGAATTAACAGATTAACTCAATTAGAAACAATGCAATCAGATGGTACATTTGATGTATTACCTAAAAAAGAGGTTATTCTTTTAAAGAAAGAAATGGAAAAACTAGAAAAAAATCTTGGTGGAATTAAAAATATGGACAGTTTACCAGGTGTTATGTTTATAGTTGATCCTAAAAAAGAAAGAATAGGAATTTTAGAAGCTAAAAAACTAGGAATTCCAGTTATTGGTTTAGTAGATACAAACTGTAACCCTGAAGATGTAGACTATGCTATTCCAGGAAATGATGATGCAATTCGTGCAGTTAAATTAATTGCAGACTGTATGGCAAATGCAGTTATTGAGGGTAGACAAGGAGAGTCTATGGATGTAGCTCAAGAAGATATGGTACAAGAGCCAGTAGAAGAAGTAAAAGATATGGAAGAGGTTGCACAAGAAGAGCCACAACCTGAAGAAGAAACTGTAGCTGTAGAAGAGCCTAAAGAAGATGCAACAAATGTAGAAGAAGAACAAGAAGAAGTAGTAGAAAAACCAAAAAGAACAAGAAAAAAAGCTGAAACACAAGAAACAGCTGAATAATAAATATAAATAAAGGATGTACCTTATCTAATTATTAAGAAAAAAAGTACATCCTTTAAAAAAATAAGGAGGATTTTTTTATGATTACTGCTGAACAAGTAAAAATGTTAAGAGAAAAAACAGGTGCAGGAATGATGGACTGCAAAAAAGTATTAACCGAAACAGATGGAGATGAAGAAAGAGCAATTGAATTATTACGTGAAAGAGGTATTGCAAAAGCTGCTAAAAAGTCAGATAGAATTGCAGCTGAAGGTTTAGTTGCAACTTATGTATCAGATGACCATAAATTAGGTGTTGTAGTAGAAGTAAATGCTGAAACAGATTTCGTAGCTAAAAATGAAGAGTTTAGAAGTTTTGTTTTAGATGTTGCTAAACAAGTAGCACTTAAAAACCCAGCAACAGTTGAAGAATTACTTAACCAACCTTCTATTATAGAACCAGATAAAACAGTGCAAGATGTATTAACAAATAAAATTGCAACAATTGGCGAAAATATGTCAATTCGTAGATTTGAAAGATTTGAAACCACTGGTTTAATAGAAAGCTATATTCATGGAGATGGAAAAATAGGCGTTTTAGTTGAATTACAAGGTGGAAGCCAAGAGCTTGCAAAAGATGTATGTATGCAAATAGCAGCAGCAAGACCAGAATATTTAGATAGAGAATCAGTTCCACAAGACAAAGTAGAACATGAAATGGAAATTTTAAAAGCACAAGCTGTAAATGAAGGAAAACCAGAAGCAGTAGCTGAAAAAATAGTACAAGGTAGAATTGGAAAATTCTATGGAGAAATTTGTTTAGTAGAACAAGACTTTGTAAAAGACCCTGATCAAAAAGTTGGTAAACTAGTAGAAAGTAAAGGAGCAAAAATTATTAAGTTTGCAAGATTTGAAAAAGGCGAAGGACTAGAAAAAAGAGAAGAAAATTTTGCAGAAGAAGTTGCAAAACAAATGAATGGATAAAATAATTAAGAAAATTTTCTTTAAGTTAAAACTTAAAGAAAATTTTTTTTGCTTTTTAGGTGGTATAGTTATTTTTAAATAATACTTCCTACTTTTTTTGTAAAAAACTAGAAATTATATAATATTATGATATAATAAGAAAAAATAAAAAAGAGGGAAGAAAATGTATAGAAATACTTATATAGAAATAAATATAGATAATTTGCAACATAACGTAAAAGAAATTATAAAAAAATATCCTGACTATAAATATTACTTTGGAATAGTAAAAGGAAATGCTTATGGACATAGTGATAAAATAGCCAAATATTTAGTAGAAAGTGGTATAAATTATTTAGCTATTTCTTCATTAGAAGAGGGCATAAGCTTAAGAAAAGATGGTATAACTACGCCTATTTTATGCCTAGAGCCAATTGATATAAAATATTTAAAAGAATGTATAGAAAATAATATAACTATTACAGTTCATGACTACGAATATTATAAAGAACTAATGAAGCAAGAACTTAAAAATCCATTAAAAGTTCATATAAAAATAGATTCTGGACTTTGCAGATTAGGCTTATGTGATGGGCTTTTAGTAAAAGAAGTAGTAGAAGGGTTAAGAAAAAAGGATAATATCATTTTAGAGGGAATTTTTACGCATTTTGCAACAGATGGCATATATGATAAGTCTTGGGATAATCAGCTTTCTAAATTTGAAGAATTAACTTCTGAAATTGATCTTGCCCAAATTCCAATAGTTCATTTAGGAAGAAGCCAGACACTTCTTAACCATAAAAAAATACCATATAGCAATGGTATTCGTTTAGGAATAATACTATATGGTTATAATACCACTCCAAAACCATTACCAAAGGGATTTTTAAACTACTTAAGAAAGGTTAAAAGAAACTATTATCATAAGAAAAATAATATTAGCGAAACTATTACAGATGTTAATATTGACCTAAAAACAGCATTTTCTCTATATAGTGAGGTAATGCAAGTAAAGAAAATAAAAAAAGGAAGTTTTGTAGGATATGGTAGAGTTTATGAGGCACAAGAAGATATGTATGTAGCAATTATTCCAATTGGCTATGCTGATGGATTTAGTAAAAGAAACAAAGGAAGGCAAATAGTAATAAATAATAAAAGGTATTCATTAATTGGCGAAATTAATATGGGAATGGTTATTGCAAAAGTAGATGAAACAGTGCATGTTCATGATAAAGTAACATTAATAGGTAATGAAATACCAATGAGAGAAGTAGCAAGGTATATGGGTACAAGCATATACGAAGGCTCTTGCATGCTAAATAATTGGGTGCCAAGGGTACTTAAAAAAGGCGACGAAATATTAGAAATAGATGAAAAAAACTAAAAGGAATGAATAGAAAATGGAAGAAAGTTTTAAAGTACTTATACTAGGTAGTGATTTTAATGCATATTATATGGCAAGATGCTATCATGAGTTATATAACAAAAAAGTTGATGTTATTTCAAAAAAGGCAATAGGGGTTGTTTCATACAGCAGTATTGTTAATTTTAAAGAAGCAGAAAATTTTGAAAATGCAGAAGTTTTTGTTAAAACTTTAAATGAATATGCAAATAGGCAGAAAGAAAATAAAATTATTGTTGTAGCAACAAGTGATGAATTAGTACGCTTAATTGTTGAAAACCAAGGAAAATTAGATAAGAAATATTTGCATAATTACCCTAGTTTAGAAATTTTAAACAAAACATTAGTGAAAGACACATTTTACCAAACTTTTGAAAATAGCATTTTAGATATCCCAAAAACATATATATATTCATGTGCAGAAAATCAAGCACTTGATGAGCAGAAATTAAAAATGCTTATGTATCCGTTAATTGTAAAACCGGGAAACAATATAGAATACCATAACCATAAATTTGAAGGAATGTATAAGGTATTTAAAGTATTTTCTAGGGAAGAGCTAGAAAACGTTATTAAAAAAATAAAAAATGCTGGCTATAAAAGTAATTTAGTAATTCAAGAGTTTATACCAGGTGATGACTGTGCCTTGTTTGATAGTGTGTTTTATTGTAGCAAAAATAAAAAAGTACAGTTAATTACATTTGCACAAATAGGTTTGCAAGAAAGAAACCCAGGAGGAATAGGCAACTGTACATTTTTAGTTAATGGCTTTAATGAACATGGTTATGATGAAAAAATAGTAGAGCCTTTAAAACAATTTATGGAAGAGCTAGGCTATCAAGGCTTTGCAGAGTTCGATTTAAAATACGATAGTAGAGATAAAAAATATAAAGTTCTTGAAATAAATCCAAGGCAAGCTAGATGTAGTTATTATTTGACTGCAAGTGGTCACAATTTAATTAAATATTTAGTAGATGACCTAATTTATCATAAAGAAAAACCATGCATATTAGTTAAAGAAAAGGTAGCACTTAACTTTGTGCCTAAAAGCGTTATAAAAAAATATGTAACAAGCAAGCCATTAGTAGAGCAGGCACTTATTTTAGCAAAACAAAATAAAATGGTAAATCCTTTAAAATATAAAAAGGATAAAGACATAAGAAGAAGGCTTTATTTGCTAGCAAAAGATTTTAACTACAAGAAAAAATATAAAAAGTTAACATGGTAGAATATAATGGTAAAAAATTTTTTGCTATTCCTCTTTAAAAATATTAAAATTAATGATATAATAGTTTTGTATGATAAAGAAAGGAAAACTTATACATGAATCAAATACTTGTAACAGAAAAATTATATATTACACCAGAGATAAAAAGAAAAAAGTTCATCTATAAAATAGAATTCTTTTTATCTGTGTTTTTAGTATGCCTTTTATTTTCATACTATATTTATGCAGAATATGATAGAAACAAAACAGAACAAGTATCACAAGAAATACTTGCACAACTTAAATATGAAGAAAGTGATGACACAATTAAAAAAGCAAATGATGATACAATTGTTGTAATATTAGAAGATAAAGAAGCACAAAAACAAAAAGAAGAAATAGCTAAAAAATTACAGGTAGATACAGCTACTTATAAATCAGCAGAAGGAATAGAATATACTACAGAGGCCGTACTAGAAATACCTACTATACAACTTAAATATCCAGTTCTTTCTGAAACGTCACCAGACCTTTTATTTGTATCACTTAATTATTTTCATGGACCAGAACCAAATGAGGTTGGAAACTACTGCATTGTAGGTCATTATTATCAAAGTGGAAAAATGTTTGGTAACTTACATAAATTAAAAAATGGCGATATTGCTAAATTAACTGATTTATCAGGAAGAACTATTGAATATGAAGTATACGATAAATTTGTTGTTAAGCCAACAGATACAAGCTGTACTAGTCAATTAACAGATGGAAGAAAAGAGCTTACACTTATTACTTGTACAAACCATGGTAAAGAAAGATTAGTTGTAAAATTAAGAGAAGTAAGATAAATAATATAAATAACTAGCAATTTAAATAAAATTGCTAGTTATTTTTAGTTAATATTTAGCAAAATTTTTGCCATAAAAAATATTATAAAATACGCAAAAAAGCTGTACTTTTTGCCCATTTTGTGGTATAATAATATTGTGGTGGTTAAAATATTTAAGTCCAAAGGAGGATAAAAATATGTTTAATGAAGAAATGTTTAATTTTAATATAGAAAATATACAAAATGATTTAGCAATTGAAGGAATGGCTATTAATGAAAATGATATAAATATGTTTAAAATGTTTGCAAATAACGAAATTGCAATGCCAGAATTAATTCAAATGATTAAAGATCAACCAGCTAATTTATAACTAAAAAAGGGATATAATTTTATATCTCTTTTTTAGTGATTGCATAAATATAAAACAAGTTGTAAAATAGCATAAGGTGATAAACATGGAAAATGAATATGAAAAAAGAAACTCAAAATATTGCTATCCTAATAGTAATGTTTTAATAAATAATATGAATATAAAAAATGAAAAAGAATTAAGCTTTTACGAAGCAAAAATAACTGCTGCAAAATCTTTAAGCTTAAGGCAACAGGGTATTACTGGTGACTTTAGTAAAAAACATTTTCTATCAATACATAAATATCTATTTGAAGATATTTATCCATTTGCAGGGAAACTACGCGAAGAAAACATTGCAAAAGGTGTATTTAGGTTTGCTATGTGGGAATATATAGAGCCAGAGCTTGATAGATTAATAAATGAAATAAAACAGGAAAATTATTTAGCTTGCTTACCAAAGGAAAAGCTAGCTAAAAGGTTAGCATATTATTTATCAGAGTTAAATGTACTGCACCCATTTCGTGAAGGAAATGGTAGAACAAATAGAGAGTTCATAAGGCAACTAGCATTAAAAAACGGATACATATTAAATTTAACTAACATTTCACCAAAAGAAATGTTAGATGCTAGTATAGAATCAATTGTAGACACTACTAAATTAGAAGATATTATAAATGAATGTTTAGAAAAAAACTAATTATTAAATAATAATTAGTTTTTTTTTAGTTTTAATTATAAAGCAAAAATATAAAACTATTTTTAGAAAAATTTTTAATAAAGAAATTAATAAAAAATTTAAACTTTTTTTAAAAAATACTTGATATTTATAAATTGTTGTATTAAAATCTAATTGAAGTGGAGCAAAGTGGTGAAAAGTGGAACGAAATGTTAGCGAGGTGAAATAAAGTGTTAATAGGTGAATATGAACATTCTCTAGATGTTAAAGGAAGACTAATTTTACCAGCAAAAATTAGAGAAGACATGGGAGAAAAATTTATTATTACAAAAGGGCTAGATGGATGTTTATTCGGATTTTCACAAACAGAATGGGTAAGCTTTGAAGAAAAACTAAAAACACTACCACTTACTAATAAAAACGCAAGAGACTTTGTAAGATTTTTCTTATCTGGTGCTACAGAATGTGAAATAGATAAGCAAGGAAGATTTTTAATAGTAGCAAACCTTCGAACCTATGCAAATTTACTAAAAGATGCAGTAATTATAGGTGTAGGCACTAGAATTGAAATTTGGGATAAAGAAAAATGGCAATCTTATAATAGCAATGAAAATATTTCAGCTGATGAAATTGCAGAAAATATGACAATGCTTGGTATATAACTTGCAAAAGTTTATATAAATCCATACTAAAGAAAAATAAAAAAACACAAAAGATAAAATTTTAAAATACAAAAGCAAAATTTAAACAAAAGATAAAAATTTTAATGTACAAAAGTAAAAATAAAAAAGAAAATACAAAAGATAAATTTTTACTAAAGAAAAATTAAAGCAAAATAGCTTACAAATGAAATAAAAAAATACTAAAGAAAATAAATTTCCTATCCTACCAAAGATAAAATAGTACAAAAGAAAAACTAAAAATAGTACACAGTTGGTATAAATATATACCAACTGCTTGTGCTATAAGAAACAATTTAATGGCAAACAAAAATAAATAAAGGTTTATGGGTAATACCTTTTTAAAAACCTAAATAGTTATATAAGGAAACCTAAAAAAGCAAATGGAATTTAGTCATGAACCTGTTTTATTAAAAGAATGTATACAAGCATTAAATATTAATCCAAATGGTATTTATGTAGATGGTACATTAGGTGGGGCAGGGCATAGCATAGAAATTGTTAAAAAATTATCTCTAAATGGTAAACTTATAGGTATTGATAAAGATACTGACGCGCTAAATGCAGCATCTAAAAAATTAGAAGGTTATAAAAACGTAATATATTATCATGGTAACCATGACAATATACAAGCTATTTTAGAAGAACTTAACATATCAAGTGTAGATGGCATTTTATTAGATTTAGGCGTTTCATCATACCAATTAGATGAAAGAAATAGGGGCTTTAGCTACATGGGGGATAGCATTTTAGATATGAGAATGGATAGAACAAGTGGCATAACCGCAAAAGATGTAGTAAACACCTATGAAGAAGAAAATTTAGCAAATATTATTTGGGAATATGGTGAAGAAAAATTTAGCAGGCAAATTGCTAAAAATATTTGCAAATATCGTAAAACTAAACAAATAGAAACAACAAAAGAATTAGTGCAAATAATAGAAAACTCTATCCCAAAATCTAAACAAAACGAAGGGCATCCTGCTAAAAGAACATTTCAAGCAATTAGAATTGAAGTTAATAATGAAATTAAGCCATTATATCAAACAATTATAAATTGTATTAACTCTTTAAAAGAGCATGGTAGGTTAGCAGTAATTACATTCCATTCATTAGAAGATAGAGCCGTTAAAAATGCCATGATGGATATGCAAGGAAAATGTACATGCCCAAAAGATTTACCATATTGTGTTTGCGGATATAAATCTTTTGGAAAAATAATTAATAAAAAACCAATTGTGGCAACACAGGAAGAGCAAAATAGAAACCCAAGATCAAAAAGTGCAAAGCTTCGCATTTTTGAACGATACGATAAAAAATAAATAAAAATACAAAAGGAAAAGAGGTGAAAACTTATGGCATATAGGCAGGTTAATTATCAATATGAAACTAGCCCTAGAAAAGTAAAACCAGATTATAGACCAGATAAAAAAGAACCTATAAAAAAGAAAAAGTCTTCTACATTAAAAACCAAAAAGCAAACAGCTAAAAAGCAACAAAATATAAAAATGAAGGTAGAAGCTAAAACAGTTTTATACATATTATTAGGTTTTTCTGTTTTGTTTGCCATAAGTTATAGAAACTCACTTATTACAGCAAATTTTAATAAAAAAGAAGATTTAAAAGAACAATTAAGCGTGCTTCAAAAAGAAAATGCACAAATAGAAATTAGTATTCAAAACAGTCTTAATTTAGCAAACATTGAAAAATCAGCTTCTGAACTATTAGGAATGAAAAAAATAGATGAATCGCAAAAAGTATATGTAACCCTTCCTAAAAAAGATTATGTAGAACCTGCAAGTGAACAGGTATCTATTAAAGAAAACAATAATTGGTTTGAACAATTAATAAAAGGACTTACAAATTTATTAAAGTAAATTAACTTTATTATATAAAATATGTGAAAATAAAAACAAAACTCTAGTATAACTACTAGAGTTTTGTTTTTTAGTCAGAGATAAATTACTTATGCTTTTTATTGTAATAATATGCAATAGCAAGAGCTATTGCAAGTACAACCAAGAGTACAATTATTATTATATTAGAAATATAAAGTATAATAGGTACTTCTTGTGATGCACATAAATTAACTGAATGTGCAAATGCATAAGGCGAAACTTGAATTATTCCCAAAATAAGAATAATAGCTATTGTGAATCTTCTGACTAATTTTTTCATAAAATACCTCCTTAAAATATTAATTTTACCATGGCTGCCTATATAAAAACTGAAAAACAGGAATGAAAGTTATGTAAATCTATTATACTAAATTTTAATTTAATAATCAATGATTTTATTCTTTTTTTATATTTTTTGAATAAAATTAAAACAAAAATATAGATAGGGGTAAAATATAATGCGACATGTAAAAACAAGTTTAAGGCAAATTATGAATAAAAAACAACTATTAAAATTAAAAAAAGAAAAGAAACAAGAGAAATTAGATATTAAAAATGATAAAAAATTTTTTGAAAAAGATAAGAAGAAAAAATTTAAACAAGAATTAAAAAATAAAAAAATAAAAATAGAAGAAAAAACCAGTGATGTAGTTAGAAAAAAGAGAATGAGAAATGAAATTATAATATTGTGGCTTTTATTACTAGCATTAATAGTTAGAATTGGTTGGATTCAATTTGGAGAAGGTGCTAAACTTCAATTAATGGCATATACCCAACAAACATTAGATAGAGCAATAAGCCCAAAGCGTGGTACTATTTATGATGCAACAGGTAAAAATATTTTAGCTGTTAGTAGTACAGTAGAAACTGTTACAGTAAACCCTGTTAACATTAAAAAACAAGATAAAGAAAAGGTTGCAAAAGCATTTAGTGATATTTTTGAAGTAGATTATGAAACAGCCTTAAAAAAAGTAAATAAAAATAGTTCTATAGAAACAATTATAAGAAGAGTAGATAAAGAAAAAACTGACAATTTAAGAATATGGATGAAGGAAAATAATATAACTACAGGAATTAATATAGATGAAGATACTAAAAGATATTACCCATATAACAATTTAGCTTCTCAAGTTATAGGCTTTTCAGGAAGCGATAATCAGGGGTTAGATGGCATTGAAGCTGTATATGATGAACAATTAAAAGGTCAAAATGGTAAAATTGAAAAATTAACAGATGCAAGGGGTGGTGACATTAATAATAGTAGTGAAGAATATGTACCACCAGTTGATGGAAATGATTTGGTTTTAACAATAGATGCTACAATTCAGGGAATTGCGGAAAAATATTTACAAGAAGCCTGCATTGATAATAAATGCACAGATGGTGGAAATATAATAATAATGAACCCAAAAACTGGTGATATATTAGCAATGGCAGGATATCCAAACTATAATTTAAACGAACCTTTTGAACCAAGCACAGATGAGCTAAAACAAAATTGGAATAATATGTCACAAGCAGATAAAAATAAAGCAATGTTAGCATTATGGCGAAACAAAGCAGTAACAGATACTTATGAGCCGGGGTCAACATTTAAATTAATTACTACATCAGCCTCTTTACAAGAAGGAATTACTACACCTGATAAACAGGGGGAATTTTGTTGCACAGGAGGCATTGAAATAGCAGGTGTAAGAATTAAATGTTGGAGGTATTATAGACCACACGGCTCGGAAAGTTTAAGAGAAGCACTAATGAATTCATGTAACCCTGTGTTTATAGGTCTTGGCCAAAAGCTTGGAGTTAGTACATATTATAAATACTTAAATAAGTTTGGTTTATTAGGAAAAACAGGAATAGACCTTCCGGGTGAGGCTAGTAGTATATTTTTGAAAGAAAACAAAGTAGGACCAGTAGAACTTGCTACTATTTCATTTGGGCAAAGGTTTGAAATAACCCCAATTCAACTTGTAACAGCAGTTAGTACAATTGCAAATGGAGGAGTAAAAATAACACCTAGGGTAGTAAAGCAAATTATAAATAGTAAAACAGGTGAAGTTACACAAGTGCCAGTAAAAACATGCGAAAGGGTTATTTCGGAAGAACATAGCAAGGAAGTTTTAAGCATGATGGAATCTGTAGTAGCGCAGGGAACAGGAAAAAATGCTGCGGTAAAAGGTTATAGGGTAGGCGGAAAAACAGGAACTTCGGAAGATGGTGTAAATACAAATAAATATGTTACTTCTTTTATGGGGGTTGCACCAATTTCAGACCCTGAAGTAGTAATATTAGTAACATTATATAACCCAACAGGAGAAGGAGGGCATCATGAAGGTGTAAGTTTATGGAAGTTAAAAAATTGCTTATTTAATTATTTGCCATAAATTTTATTAAATAAATGATGGTTTGTTTTTCTTTATCAGTTAATTTTTGAAAATCAGTTAAAAAGTTATCTGCAAATTCATTATTATTGTTTATAAAGTTTAAATCTATTATTTGAGATAATGAAATATTTAGAGCATTACAAATATCTATTAAAGTAATTGTTGTAGGAATACAATTTCCCATTTCTAATTCGTAAATATGATTAGATGATAAATTACTTTTCTCTGCTAATTGTTCTCTTGTTAATTTTTTTGATTTCCTATATTGAAAAATATTATTTCCGATATATTTTGCTAATTTTTCTTTTCTATCATTGTCAGAAATAATCATCATTTTCATCTCCTTCTATAATAATAGCATTCCATTTTAATATTATATAATTCATAGAATATCTATAAAATTAGATAGAAGATGAATTTATAAAGTAATTACATATAAAAATGTAAAAATATATACTTTTTTTAATGAAAAAAGCAAAAAATAACATATAAAAGTGTAAAAATGTGTTTACAATTTTTTTACAAAAGTATATAATGATATCGAAAAAAAATAAATTAAAAAATGTAAAGAACATAAGAATATCATATACATAATGAAAAATATGCATTTACTAAAGGAGAAAAATTATGAAGCAACTAAAGACATCAATTATTGTAATTATAACATTAGTTTTTATTCTAATTTTACTTATAAGTCAGCAAGTGTTAGCGAAAGGCAATACAATTTCAATTCAAAAAAGAGAATATTCAGAAGATTTTAAAAAATGGCTAGAACTATCTGATGAAGAAAAGAGTAAAGTTATACAACCAAGAATGTATGATGTAAAAAATACAAGTAATATTTCTAAAAACCCACTTTATAAGGCAAAGATGATAACTGCCAATTTTGATACAACATTTAATTTAAAAAATATAATTCCTAATAATTTAGTAATAAGAAACCAAATGCAAACTAATACTTGTTGGGCTTTTGCAACATTATCTTCCTTGGAAACAAATCTTGCATTAGCAAATAGAAACGCAAACACAAATACTTCAAAAGTTTACGACTTTTCTGAAAGACACATGGAATATGCTACGAGTAAAAAGTTTACAGATCAAGAAAATCCACAAGGATATAATAGGCAAGTTGGAGATGGTGGAAATTGGTATTATGCACAATCATATCTAACAAATGGAACAGGTGCAATTGATGAGAATGATATGGAGTTTGAAAATAATGAAGATTTAATAGCGTTAAGTTTAATACAAAATAAAACAGTTACGAGCCAAGTGTATGATACTATTGAATTCGAAGATTATGAAAGTGTAGATGATAATAAGAAAAATGAAATAATGAATCAAATAAAGCAACATATTCAAAACTATGGTTCTGTATATGCGTCTATACATGGAGATTCTTCTACATCAACAATATTTCCTTGTTACAATAATGAAACAAGTGCTAAATATTGTAATAATTCAATTATGCATAAATCAGATCATGCTGTTTCTATAATAGGATGGAATGATAATTTTCCAAAAGAAAGTTTTAATGAAGATGCACAACCTGAATCAGATGGTGCTTGGATTATAAGAAACTCTTGGGGAGAAAAAGAAGAATACAAATTAGAAGAATTAAGGCAAGAGTTATTTAAACAATTACAAGAATTAGGTATACATACTGTTACTGATCCATCACAAATTACTAACCAAATGATACAACAACTAGGTTTTACTATTGAAGGAGATACTGCTAGTATGGAAATTGGGGACAATGGTCTTATGTATGTATCTTATGAAGATAGTAATATATCAAAAACACTTTGTGGAATAGTAAAAGCAGGAGATGATACTGATTATGAAAATATTTACCAATATGATGAGTATTATCCTGCTTCTGGAATTAAAGCATTTTCAAACAAAATTATGTTGTGTAATATTTTTAATAGAAAAAATAAGAGTAGCAAAGAGTATCTTACACAAGTTTCGCTATATGCACCAGAAACTTATACTTGTAAAGTGTATGTAAATCCTACTGGAGATGGTAAGACAAAAAGTGAATTAAAACAAATTCAATTAAAAGATGGAAATACAGAAAAATTTAATACAGGTTACCATACATTAGAGTTTGCAAAGCCAGTGGAGCTAACAGGAGATAAGTTTGCAGTAGTTATAGAAATAGAGGGAACAGAAAGTACACTAGATTTAAGTTTAGAAGCCCCAGTGGATGATATTGAACAATGGGATGTTGTACAAGTAGAAAAAGGAAAATGCTTTGTGGCAACAGGAAATGATTTAAGTAATTGTCAATGGCAGGATTTAGGACAACTGTCTACATCACAGGCAGGTAGTGATTTATCTGATGGAGATAGTACAATTAAGGCATTTACAGTATCACACATATATGATGGATCATTAGAGAAAATTGCAGTTACAAAACAGCCTACTAAAACTGATTATTTTGAGGGAGACAATTTCGAAACGAACGGAATGGAAGTTACAGCATATTATAATAGGAAAAAAGATCCAACAGTTGTACTTAAAGCTGGAGAGTATAGTATAACTAATAACAGTAATTTGAAAGTAGGACAAACAAGTGTAAAAATAACATATAATGATAAAAGTGTAGAACAACCTATAAAAGTACAAGCAAACACTATAACAAGCCTGCAAGTAGCTCATGCGCCTGATGTTACAACTTATAAGGAGGGACAAAGTTTCAAAAAAGATGGTATGGTAATTGAGGCTAAATATAAAAATGGTACAACTAAAACCATAACAGATTATAAAATAGAAGACGGTAATAATTTGAAGGGTAATCAAACATACGTAACGATTTCTTATGGAGGACAAACAGTAAAACAACTTATAACGGTTACTCCAAATCCTTTGCAAAGCATAGCAATTACTAAAGAGCCAAATAAAAAGGAATATTTGGTAGGAGAGGATTTTGATAAAACAGGAATGGTAGTTACTGGAACATATCAAGATAATGATACCTATGAGATAATAGATTATAAAGTAGAAAATGGAACAAACTTGAATGTAAACCAAACTTCGGTAACGATAGAATATGAGGGAAAAACAACAACTCAAGCAATAACTGTTAGAAGTAAAGCAATAAATTCTAATTTTGATAATATTAGAACAGAAATACAAAAAGTACAAGCATATTACTTTACAAACAATTCACAAAATTATACATTAATAAATGTAGAAATTGATGACATTTCAAGAAATATGGATAATGATACGGTGGAATATTATTATTATCTATCTCCAGACCCAAATGAACAAGATATAACTGGCTGGACTAAAATTACTGAAAACCAAAACGATAGCAATAAATTACAATTCACAATAGATTCAAGAAAGCTTACTAACTACAATAAAATAGCAAGTGAAGAAACTTTGTATTTATATATAAAAGAAGTGGCAATAAAAGGTGAGGATCAAAGTATAGCAATTTCAAAACCAATGAAATTAGAAACAGATAAACAAATTGAAACCTATGTAGATAATACTAAAACAGAAAACTTGCAATCAAGCAATACTGGTACTGATAAATCAGATAAAGAAGAAGATGATACAGTAGCTGGTGGTAGATTACCACAAACAGGTGTAACAATTATAACACTCGTTTTAGGAGTAATCATGACAGGTGTAGGAATATTTGTATATATTAGATACAAAACATTAAGTAAATACATTAAATAAAAAAGTAAGAAAGGGGTAAAAAATGAAAAGAAAAATATTATTAATAGTATTTGCAACATTTTTCATTATGACTATATTTAGTATCAGAG
This sequence comes from uncultured Clostridia bacterium, assembly GCA_947623555.1. Classification (GTDB taxonomy): domain Bacteria; phylum Bacillota; class Clostridia; order TANB77; family CAG-508; genus CAG-273. The sequence goes on along the minus strand of CANQGW010000006.1, from coordinate 28,765 downwards.
TCAATGCTGTAACTGATTTCTCTTTTGAAGAAGAAAAATTAAATGTTAATTTAAATGGGACAGCATTTATACATTGCAACGGAGGAAATGGAGAAATTACATGGGAAAGTGATAATAATGATATAGCAAGTGTTGATAATGGTACAGTAACAGGCAAAAAAATAGGAAAAACCAATATAAAAGCCACAAGAGAAGGGAAAACAGTAACTTGTGAAGTAAATGTAGTATATAGTGGAATAATTATTGGTGGAAATGAAGATAGTAGTGTCTCGGCAGTAAATTTAATTATAGGAGAACATGATACTGAAAAGCTAGTTGCAAAAGTTGAAGATGGAAACTTTGAAGAAGTTTCTAATCCATCTGTTACTTGGACAAGTAACGATCCAAATACAGTTACAGTAGATAAAGCAACAGGTGTAATAAAAGCAGTTAAACAGGGAAAGGCAATGGTTACAGCCTCTGTTGCTGGAGCTTCGGATACTTGTGAAGTTATTGTGTATGATGCACCTGAATTTACTGATTTTTCAAATGCTGAATACGAAACAGAATTAAATTGGGAAACAGAAACTTTACAAATTAAAGGAATAAAACCTAATGTTGATAATTATACAAGTTATTACTATATAATTACATCAGACAATACAAAACCTAATATTACAAAGTTATCTTATGGATCAATAGATATGGAAAAAATGAAAAATATTGTTGAAAAATTTTCAATAAATACAGATGAAAATTATATATATACTAGTAATATTTCAAAATATGCTGAATTAAATCAAGATATGTATATATGGATATTGCAAGAGTCAAGATTAGGAGATGTTTATTTCAATGAAAGTGGTGAATATATAAGTTATGTAACTAAATTTGTTACAGAAGGCAAAAAAATAACAAGGGCAGAATTACCAAATTTAAATTTAATATTGCAAACTTTTAGTATAGGTTATTGGAATAGTACAACAAGTAATGAAAAAAATAACTATACATATATAAACTTTAATTTTCCGGCAGAAGTTAAAAATAGAAAATTCACATTAAAAATTGGTAAAGTTACAGATAATTCAATATTATCTAAAATTCAAAAAAATGATTACACAGGGATTACAGAGTTATTAAATTATGCGAAAAGTCATGACTCAATATATTCACAAAACTTAACAACAACAGATAAGGCATATTTTAGAAGTGATACATCACTTTTTGATGGAAGCAAATTACTTCAACACAAAGGATATTATTATATATATGTAGAATTTGATGATGAGAACGGAAAATATTACCCAATTGAGGGAGTTACATTAGGACAGGCTTGGTTATCATCTTCAACAGACTCATGGGATTTATGGGCTTACACAAGTGATAACTTCCAATGGGATAATGTATCTTCTACTACACGGAGAAACTCCAAAGGAGACAGAAGATGATACTATTGCGAAGCGGAGTACTCCCACAAACAGGTGTAAAATCGGTTATTTTAGTTTCTTTAATTGCTATAACATTGCTAGGCGTTTTCTTCTATAGACAATATGGTAAATATAAAGATATAAAATAAAAACTAGACCTACATAAGTAGGTCTCATTTTTTTTATTCGAATACACTCACATCATCTTAAAAAGACAATAAAAGAGGCAAACTTTATTTTAGATAAAGCTAAAAAAATTAGTCATAAATTAAAGCAAATGCTAATAGTTTTTAAGAGAATTTAGGAGGTGTATGTATATGCTACAGAATGAAAAAAGTGAACAAAATGTAATAACTTATGAAATAGATAATAAAAAATACAAAGTAATAACAAGATGTGTGGAAAATCCGCGAGGAATAGAAGAGCTTTATGAAGTTATATGTAAATTAATACATTTATATTTCTAAAAGTGATGTAATGGTCTATTTTTGACTATTACATCACTTTATTGATTAAAAGAGATAAATCTGTAACAAAGTTACAGATTTTTAAAAAAAGCATTGATTTTAAGGGAAAAAAAGCATATAATATATTATATATAAATAAATAAGGGGGGAATTTATATGACGAATAGTATAATCAATTTAAGCCGAAAGTCATTAATATCATTACTATTGTGCTTAATCATGTTGTTTTCAGTATTTGCACCAACGGCATTTGCAGTAACAAGCGAAAGTGAAGATGCAAAATTAAAACAAGAAATTGATAAGCTTAAACAAGAAGTTGAAGCTTATGAAAAAGAAAAAGGTATAACTGGTGAAGTTATAGACTTTTCAAGTATTGATTTTACAGAAACTCAATCTGTAAGTTCATCAACTGAAGGTAGTACAAATACTGGTAATTACCAGATCGTTAAAAATGGAAAAGATTATACAATAACTTTAGATAATGTTATTGCTAAAAAGATAATACTACCAGTAGATGAAGCTGATAAAGGAGGAATACAAGTAACTGGAGAAGATGAAGAACCATATTCTGTTCCAGCTTATACAGGAAAACCTCGTGAAAATCATATTACAATTATTTTAAAAGGAAATAATACAGTTACAGGATATGGTATTGAAGGTTACCCAGTAAAAGGCATTAAATTTGAAGGCTCTGGTAATTTAACCATTAATGCATATACAGAGCCAGTAGTAGGAAAGGTAAGTAGGCAAAAAGGTGATGAGTGGGTAACAACAGCAGAACGTACAAACTATATCAAAGCTGGTATAAGTGTTGAAACTGGAGATCAGAAATTTGAAAATAAAGATGCAGAAAATTATGATGATGAAAATAGTTTAGTATTTGCTGGTACAGGTAATATCACAATTAATGCTCCAGATTATCATGGAATTATAAATAATGGTGATATTAGATTAGGAAGTGGAAACATCAAAATAAATGCGAAAAAGACAGCAATAAGTGGTTACAGAGTATACATTGGCAATAAAGTTGATGTAAGTAGCAAAGTTGAACCAGAAGAAGATGAAGATGAAAATTATGGAATTGCACCTATATCAAATGGTCTTGACAATAAACCTGTTCCAAAGGATCAAACAATAAAAATTGATGCTCCAGAAGATACCAGAGTACAATTTGAACTTATTTCAGGAGAACGTGCATTTTATGAAAAACCAATGTTCACAGATGGAGAATATACTATATATGCTAGTAAAACTAAAGGAACTGCGGGAGCAGATGATTCAGTATTAAAAACTAAAAAAGACATTGAAAATAATTATTTAAGCTATCGTTATGTATGTGCAACACATGTAGAATATGAAAAAGACAAACCAGTATTTAGCGACAACGTAAAAGAGGGCGAAACTTATTGCACATTACCAGTAGTAACAGTAACAGATGATACAGGAATAGCAAGTATTACTGTAAATGATAAAAAATTAAGTTCGAGTTATTATAGAGTAAATACAGCTAAAAAAGCAGAATTTGTAGTTCCAGCATTAGATAATGTTGAAAAACATATAGTTGTTATAGATATATTTGGAAACAAATCAGAAATAACATTTAAAGCATATGAATTCCATAAAATAAATGTAACAAAAGAAATTGTAAAAGAAGCAACTTGTACTACTAACGGATCACATAGAAACATATATACTTGTGAAATTTGTAAACAACAATTAAATTCAGAAGGATTAGTTGATAAAGCATTAGGACATGAATTTAATGAATGGGTAGAAAAAGGAAATATTAGAGAACGTAAATGTAAGAATTGTGAATATACAGAAACAGAAGATTTAACAAAAAATATTTCTAGCACATCAATTTCACTATCATCTTCAAATTACGTATATGACGGAAATAAAAAAGAACCTACAGTTACAGTTAAAGATGGAAGTAAAAAATTATCAGAAGGAAAAGATTATACTTTAACATATAATAACAACGTATTAGCAGGTACTGCAAGTGTAAAAGTTACAGGTATTAATAAATATAACAATGCAGTAAGCAAAACCTTTACAATTGCAAAAGCACAGAATTCAATTACAGCATCTAACATTACAAAAAATTACTCATCTAAAGCACAAAGTTTCAGCATTGGAGCAAAACAAAAAGGTGATGCAAAATTAACATATAGTAGTAACAATAGTCAAGTAGCAGTAAATGGAAACGGAAGCGTAACAGTTAAAGCAGGATTTAGTGGAAAAGCAGTAATTACAATTACAGCTAACGCAACAAGCAAATATGAAAAAGCAACAAAACAAATTACAATTACAGTTTTACCTGCACCAAAAGCTCCAGTAGCAAGTAAATCAGCTAGTCAAGCTAAAGTTACAAAGGTAAACAATTCAATTACAGCATCTAATTTTACTAAAAAGGCATCTAAAAATGCACAAAGTTTCAGTATTGGAGCAAAACAAGCAGGAAATGCAAAATTAACATACAGCAGTAACAATAAGAATGTAACAGTAAATAGCAGTGGCAAAGTAACAATTAAAGCAGGATTTAGTGGAAAAGCAACCATTACAATTACAGCTAATGCAAATGCAGGTTATAATAAAGCAACAAAATCAATAGTTGTAACAGTACAAAAAGCTAATAATAGCATAACAGCTGCATCTAGCTTCACTAAAACCTATTCATCTAAAGCACAAAGCTTCAGCATTGGAGCAAAACAAGCAGGAAATGCAAAATTAACATACAGCAGTAACAATAAAAATGTAACAGTAAATGGAAGTGGCAAAGTAACAATTAAGAAAGGCTTTATTGGAAAAGCAACCATCACAATTACTGCAAATGCTACATCAGCTTATAACAAAGCTACAAAGAAAGTTACAGTTACAGTAAACCCACCGAAAATTTCAATATCTAAATTAAGCAATGTAAAAGGAAAGAAAATGACAATAAAATGGAGTAAAAATACAGCTGTAACAGGATATGAAATTCAATACTCAACAGATAAAAACTTCAAGAAAGGGGTAAGCAAAGTAACTGTTAGCAAAAAAAGTACAGTGTCAAAGACAGTGTCAAAATTAAGCAAAAACAAAAAATACTATGTACGTATTCGTAGCTACAAAACAGTATCAAGAGTAAAATACTATTCAGGATGGAGTTCAGTAAAAAATGTTACAATTAAAAAATAAAAGCTAGAAATAATTTTCTGAAATAGTAAATCTTATATAATATAAAGTGAAAATTCCAGTGAGAAATCACTGGAATTTTTGCAGTATTTAAACTGAAAACATTTTCAAAATTTAGTTATAAATTCTATAAATTTTTAATAATATTAAATGGACATGAAGTCAAAAGTTAAATTAAAGTATTGTTAATTACTTTAAAAACTTTGTTATTAACAATTTACAAACTAAAACTAAATAGGAGAAAAATAACTTGGAAAATGAATATAAAGTTGCAGCATATTTAAGGCTTTCTCAAGAAGATGGTGATAAAGATATAAGTGACAGTATTGTGAGCCAAAGAAATATAATTGAAAGAAAAATTCAAGAATTAGGAAGTAATTTTTCTATTGAAGAATTTTATATTGATGATGGATATACAGGTTTAAATACTAATAGACCGGGCTTTCAAAAAATGTTAGAAGATATAGAAAATAAAAAAATAAATTGTATTATAACCAAGGATTTATCTAGGCTTTCACGAAATAGTTTTGAGGCTAATTATTACATAGAATTGTATTTTTTAGAAAGAAATATAAGGTATATTTCAGTGTTAGATAATGTTGATACGGGTACAAAAAATGCTAACAATGACATGATACAATTTAAAACTTTAATAAATGATTGGTATAGTAAAGATATATCTAGAAAAATAAAGTCTAGCATATGGGCGCGAAAAGAAAAGGGCATGTTTATGGGAACTTTAGCTCCATATGGTTACAAAAAATCAAAAAAAGATAAACATAAATTGGTAATTGAGCCAAATGAGGCAAGAGTTGTTAAAAGAATATTTAAAGAATATAGCAGGGGAATTAGCATTTTTGAAATAATAAATGAACTAAAAAATGATAACATTCCGAGCCCAAATAATAGTGCAAATATGGGAGAGGTAAGGTATAAGTGGAGAGCAGAAACTATAAAAAGAATGCTTGAAAATAAGGTGTATTTAGGGCACATTGAATATGGAAAAAGAATTAATTTGAGCTATAAATCTAAAAAAAGAAAATACATTCCAAAAGAAGAGTGGCAAATTATATATAACACACATGAACCCATTGTTACTGAAGAGCTATTTAATAAAGTACAAATTGAGAAAAATAAAAACAAAACCATAAAAAGAAAAAAGCATGAGTGGTGTTTAAATGGTTTAGTGTTTTGCAAAGAATGTGGTGCCAAAATGACATTAAAGGTTGAATATGAAAAAAATAATCATGGCAAAATTAAATCGAAAAAGTTGTGTTGTTTAAATGGGCTAAAAAGGTACAAAGGAATGGAATGTATTAGAGGAAGTAAAGGTGTAAGTATAGATGCTTTAAACGAAATAGTTTGCAAAAGTTTGAATAAAATTTTAAATAGGTTGGATAAAAATAAAATAATTTATTTAATTAAAAAGTATGCTGATGAAGTTAATAATTTGTACGATATAGAACAGCTAAATAAGGAAATTATGAAAGTAGAAAAAGATATGCAGGTTCTTTATATGGACTTTAAAGAGAAGTTATTAGATGAAGATGATTATAAGAAGTTTTATAAAAACAAGGCAAGTGAGAAAAATAGAATAAAGAAGGAATTGGAGCTTATTAAAAATAAGCAAAAAACAAATATAAAAAGCGATACAATAAGAACAATAATAGAGAAAACTTTTAAAATGGAAAATATAAATAGAGAAATTGCATTTGAAATAATAGATAAAATTGAAATTGATAATGAAAATAAAATATACATAAATTATAAATATGAAATTTAAAATTATAGGGAGAAGAACGGGTTGAAGGAATATAGAGCTGGAATATATTTAAGGTTATCAAAACAAGATAATGAAAAAAATAATAGCATTGAGACACAAAGAGAAATTACAACAAACTATGCCATTTCAAGAGGTTACAAAATAGTTAAAGAATATGCAGATAATGGCTATTCTGGAATATTAAATTCAAGACCAAAATTAAATGAAATGATGCTAGACATAGTTAAAGGCTTTATTAATATGGTAATTGTAAAAGATGTGAGCAGGCTAACGCGTGATAAAAATAAAACAGGTTGGTACACCGAAATTTTTTTCCCAGATAATGATGTAAGGTTTATATCAGTAACAGAATTTATAGATAGTGGGGAAAAATATGAAATAGATGATGGCATAATGCTTCGTGGAATTGCAAACCAGTCATATATTGAAGATATATCTAAAAAAGTAAGGGCAAATAAAAATGCTATGAAGGAAGAGGGAAAATATGTTGAGTTTTTAGTTCCATATGGTTATAAAAAGGAAACAAGTGATAAACACAAAATTATTATAGATGAAAATGTGGCAAACAATGTAAGAAAAATTTATAAAATGTATCTTGAAGGATACTCAAGTGGTGAAATTACACAATATTTTAATAACCAAAAAGTTAAAACCCCAAGTAAATATATGAAATTAAAAAATGCAGCTAAAAGATGGAATTCAGAACAAATTTGTAATATTTTAAGTAATCAATTTTACATTGGAAATACCGTAATGAACAAATATGAAACAAATTATATTAAAAAAACATGTAAAAAAAATAATAAAGAAAATTGGATTATAAAAGAAAATACACATCAGGCAATAATAAAAAAAGAAGATTATGAAAAGGTGCAAGAAATTAAGGCAAAAAAAAGGAAAAGTGCAAATGTAAAATATGAATATTTGCTAATGAATTTAGTATATTGTGGAAACTGCAAAAGAAAATTACAATATAAAATTTATAAATCAAAAAATAAAGAACTTTTGCATAATAGTGCTGGATTTATTTGCAATTATTTTTACAGAAAAAAATGCAAAAATGGAACTTACATAAAAGAAAAAGCTTTAAATGAAATTGTGAAAAAAGAAGTTATAAAAATGTTATGCCAAATTAATGTAAATGACTTAACAAAATATTACAAAAAAATGAGCATGGACAGCCAAAAAATGGATGAATTAAAAAGAAAAGAGCAAGAGCTTGAAAATAAAAAAAGCATTTTATACAATAAAAAGTGTGAAGGTTATATAACAGCCTATGAATTTAAAATAGAATATGAAAAATTAAAAGAAGAAATAGAAAAATGCAAGTTATTAATAAATAGGCAAAATGTAAAAAGAAATAATTATGAAAATAAATTGGAAAACATTATGGAATTATTTAAAAAAGAAAATTATATTACAAATAATTTTCTAAAAGAAATAATAAGTAAAATAGAAATATATTCAGAAAATAAAATAGAAATTTTTTTTAAGCAAAAACTGCAATAAGAAACTGGCAACACAAGGAGGTGCCGTAGGCGCCCCTGTTGGCGGTCAAGTATTATCAGAAGTTTTACCTTATTTAGAGTTAAAAAAAGATAATGTAACTGAAGAAGACGAGAAAAAGCAAATTGAAGTACCTAATATAGAAGGCATGACAGTTGAAGAGGCAGTTAAAACATTAAAAGAAGTAAATTTAGAATTGCAAATAAAAAATGAACCAGAAGATTATAACAAAAAAGAAACTATTATCAAAGAGCAATTGCCTAAAAAGGGTATTAAAATATACGAAGGAACAAAAGTAATTGCCACAATTTAAAAATTTTTAGCGTCATTGTTAAAATTACTATACAAAAATTACATTTAGTTATATAATGTATTTGGAAAATTAGAACAGAATAGGGGAATGGTATGGAACTTAAAAATATTTTGTTAGGACTAGAAGATTTAAAGATAAAGGGAAGTTTAGAGGTAGATGTTGCTAAAATAGAAAGTAATTCCCAAAAAGTTCAAAAAGGTGATATGTTTATTGCAATAGATGGGTTTGATGAAGATGGTCATAAATATATTACTGAAGCTATAAAAAATGGTGCCAGTGTAATTATGGCACAAGCGGACAAAATATCAAAAGATATGGTAAAAGATTTACCAGAAGATGTTACTTTTATATTATCATTAGATACAAGGCATGCAATTTCCATTTGTGCATGTAATTATTATAAAAATCCTTCTAAAAAATTGCAGTTAATTGGTGTAACTGGAACAAAAGGAAAAACAACAACAACTTTTATGATAAAATCATTATTAGAAAAACAAGGCCTTAAAGTAGGGTTAATAGGAACAATTTGTACATATATTGGTGATAAAAATTTAGGAGATAATGATAGAACAACACCAGAAAGTTTAGAACTGCAAGAATTACTTGCTAGAATGGTAAAAGAAAAATGTGATGTTGCAGTAATGGAGGTTTCTTCGCAAAGCTTAAAACTAGGAAGAGTAGATGGCTGTGAGTTTGACATTGGTATATTTACTAACTTTTCTAAAGATCATATTAGTAAAAAAGAACACTCTAGTATGGAAGAATATTTTGAGTCAAAAGTAAAACTATTTAAAATGTGTAAATATGGTTTTATAAATGCAGATGATGTATATGCAAATAAATTACCTAGGTTAGTTCCAACTTGCGAGTTTAAAACTTATGGAATTGATAATCCTGCCAATTTATTAGCTAAAGACATAACTGTAACTAACTCAAGTGTTGATTTTAAAGTAAAATTAACAGATAAAAATGAAAGAGTAAAGGTAGGAATACCAGGAAGATTTAGTGTATACAATTCATTAGCTGCAATTAGTGTGGCATTAAAGTTTAGAGTTAGCTTGCAAAACATATCAGAAACATTACTAGATATTCGAGTTCCGGGGAGGAGCGAACTTGTTAATAACTCAAAAGACTTAACTATTATGATAGATTATGCACATACACCAGAAAGTTTGGAAAGCATTTTAACAACAGTAAAAACATATACACAAGGTAAAGTAATTTGCGTATTTGGTTGTGGCGGAGACAGGGATCCAGGGAAAAGGTCAATAATGGGAAGTATTTCTGGAGTTTTGGCAAACCATACAATTATTACATCAGATAACCCAAGAACTGAAAAGCCGGAAGAAATTATAGAACAAATAGAAAAGGGAATTAAAAAAACAAAGGGCAGCTATGAGTGCATTGTAGATAGAAAAGAGGCCATAAAAAAAGCTATTAGTATGGCACATAAAAAAGATATTATTGTAATTGCAGGAAAGGGTCATGAGTTAACTCAAGAAATAAATGGAAAAAAATATCCATTTGATGAAAGAAAAATTATAAAAGATATTTTAGAAAACTAAAATTACAATATAAAAACTTAATTTAACGAAGGAGGAAAGATGGGATTTCAAACTAAACTTATTATTATTTCTTTAGCAGTTAGTTTTGTAATTTCTATGCTTGTAATACCTATTTTAAAAAAATTAAAAGTAGGTCAGCTAGAAAGAACAGAAGGTCCACAGTCACACTTGAAAAAACAGGGAACTCCAACTATGGGTGGAATAATAATTATTATTACTATTTTGCTAGTAGGAATATATGCATTTTTAAAACTTTATTTATCAGGAAATGAGCTAGAAAAGCAAAGCATTGTAAACTTAATTCCATTAATTATTTCAAGCATTGGATTTGGAGTGATAGGTTTAATAGATGATTTGAAAAAATTAATAGGCAAAAATACAGAAGGGTTAAAACCAGCATACAAGATGTTAGGCTTATTAATAGTTTCGGTAGCTTTTTGCTTATATATAACACAATTTATACAAATAGGAACAGATACATATATTCCATTTTTTAAAACATATATAACACTTCCTATATGGCTATATGTACCATTTGCAGTAATTGTTATGCTCGCAACTACTAATGCCGTTAACTTAACCGATGGAATAGATGGGCTTTCTACAAGTGTAACAACAATAATTTTTACTACCCTAACTGTTATTGGTTTTATGACAGGAGTTAAAGAAATTACTATATTTGGTAGTATATTAATTGGAACTTGTCTAGGATTTTTAATATTTAATCTTCATCCAGCTAAAATAATGATGGGAGATACAGGCTCACTATTAATAGGTGGAGCTATTGCAAGTATGGCACTTTATTTAAAAATGCCATTATTGTTAATTATAGTTGCATTAGTTCCAGTAATAGAAACTCTTTCTGTTATGATTCAAGTAAGGCACTTTAAAAAAACAGGAAAAAGAATTTTTAAAATGACTCCAATACACCATCATTTTGAACTATGTGGATGGAACGAAAATAAAATTGTATCAGTATTTAGCCTTATTACATTATTATGTTGTGTAATAGGAATAGCTTCAATTTAGGAGGAACAAATGCAAAAAAAAGTTAAAAAAGTTTCAAAGTTTGTTAACCAACCATTTGATTTTATATTATGTGCAGTAGTTTTTATTTTACTTGCATTAGGAATTGTTATGGTACTTTCTGCGTCAGCTCCATCAGCACTTGCAGAAAATAGCGAAAGCTACACTTATGCAGGCAGGCAACTTGTGTTTGGAATTTTAGGGATAATTACAATGTTTATACTTTCAAAGGTAGACTACAGATTTTACAAAAAATTTTATTGGCCTATTTACTTTGCCTCTTGTATAATTTTGCTGTTGGTATTAGTACCAGGGCTTGGCGTTTCTGCCAATGGTGCTAGAAGATGGGTGGCTATCCCAGGAATAGGTCAGTTTCAACCATCAGAGTTTACAAAAATAGGCTTAATTATCTTTTATGCAGGTTATTTATCAGATCATAAAAATGAACTAAAAGATTTTTGGCTAGGATTTGTAAAACCACTTTGCTTTATTATTCCACCAATTGGCATTTTATATTTAATACAAAACCATTTAAGCGCATCTTTAATAATAGCAATGATAGCTTGCATTATGATGATAGTTGCAGGAGCAAGAATGTTATATTTTATTTTATCAGGTATTTTAGGAGCAGGTGGAATAGGTGCATTTTTAGTATATAAACTTACTTCTGGAGGTTCAGGCGATAGTTTTCGTTTAGGAAGAATTGTATCATTTTTAGATCCATTTCAAGATCCATTAGGTGATGGATGGCAAGTTATACAAAGTTTATATGCTATAGGTTCAGGTGGACTATTGGGGGCAGGATTAGGAGAAAGTAAACAAAAATATTTATACATATCAATGCCACAAAACGACTTTATATTTTCTATAATAGCAGAGGAATTAGGATTTGTTGGTTGCAGTATAATAATTATGCTTTTTGCAATATTAATTTGGAGAGGTATTTTAGTTGCAATTAAGGCACCTGATACATTTGGCGCATTAATTGCTGTTGGAATTATAAGTTTAGTAGCAATACAAACAATTTTAAATATAGCAGTTGTAACATCATCTATTCCAAATACGGGAATATCTTTACCATTCTTTAGTTATGGCGGAAGTTCATTATTTATTTTACTAGCTAGTATGCGGAGTGCTTTTAAATATATCGCGTGCAGGAAGTAAAGTGTAAAATATAAATGCTTCAAAAAGGAGGAAGTAGATGAAAGTAATAATAGCAGCTGCAGGTACAGGAGGACACATAAACCCAGGTTTAGCTATTGCAAATAAAATAAAAAAAGAAGAGCCAAACTCACAGATTATTTTTATAGGAACTAATAGAGGGCTAGAAAACGATTTAGTACCAAGAGCAGGCTATGCCTTAAAAACTATAGATGCTTATGGGTTTGACCGCACTATTTCTTTAGACAATATAAAAAAAATATATAAAACATTCCATTGCATAAAAATAGTAAAGAAAATGATAGAAGAATTTAAGCCAGATTTAGTAATAGGCACTGGTGGATATATTTGTGTACCAGTAGGGTTAGCTGCTAAAAGAAAAAAAGTACCCCTTGTACTTCATGAAAGCAATGCGTTTCCGGGGGTCGCAGTAAAAATATTATCAAATAAAGCAGATAAAGTTTTAGTAGGGTTTGAAGATGCTAAAAAAAGACTTCCAAAAGCCAAACAAGTATGTGTTACAGGAACACCAACTAAAGTAAAGAAAATAAAAATTTCGGAAAATGAAAAAAGAGAAATCTTAAATCAAAACAAATTAAGTTTAGATAAACCAATTGTACTATTTTTTGGAGGTAGCCAAGGAGCACAAAGTATTAATCAAAGCTTGCTAGAAATAATTTCTGAAAAGAAAAATGAAAACTATCAAATAATGTGGGCTGCAGGACCTTCACAGTATGAAGAAATAAAAGATATTTTATATCAAAAATATAATTTACAAATAGACAGTATACCAAATGTTAAAATTGTTCCATATATATACAATATGGAGCAAATGATTAACATTGTTGATTTAGTAGTATGCAGAAGCGGAGCAATGACCATTACTGAAATTGCTAATGTAGGAAAACCAGCTATATTTATACCTTTTCCGTTTGCAACAGAAAATCACCAAGAATACAATGCAAGAGTATTAGAAAATGTAGGTGCAGCTAAAATTATTTTAGATAAAAACTTAAATTCTAATATTTTAAATAGCGAAATTTCTAAATTGGTAAAGGATAAAAAACTTTTAGAGACAATGGGCTTAAAAGCACAAAGAATAGCAATTCCAGATGTGGAAGATAAAATTTATAATGAAATAAAATTGTCGAATTTTGGCAATTTTTGACATACGAAAATACTTGTTATCACATATAATGTATGATATACTTTATTCTCACCATACAAAAGAAAAGGGGGAATAATAAGTATATGCATTTATTTAAAAAGATCTATGGGAAAACTACAGTTAATTCAGAAAATGAAGAAACAACCCATACGATAATGCTAAAGTATTATAAAACAAAATATAATAACTTTAGCCAAAATGATGAAAAGAAATATGGCGTAGGAATTATTAAAACTGAAATAGTAAATAATGAAATAAATGAAGAGAAACAAGAATTTAATCATATATGCAAGCAAAAATGCGAAGTAGAACATTTATTAAGTATTTTACTAAAAAACAAAGTAACACCAATTGATCTCAAATATGTTCTAGAAGATATGGCAATTTAGAAAAAAGGCATTTATTTTTAAAATATATTTTTAAAAATAAATGCTTTTTTTATGTCTACATGTTTATTATAATTTTTGAGCTATCTTCGCTTCGTAAAGCAATTACACTACCACGAACTTCATAAGCAGTAGGGTCACCGCTTGGGCTAATTAATACAGGAGTAATCTTTGTACCTTTTACTAACCCTAAATCTAATAGCCTTCTATGATTTATACCTGTACAATTTAAAGATTCAATTTTTGCCGTTTTATTTAAGCTTAATTTATTTAAAGTATTTAACATTATGTCCTCCAATATGATTAAAATATCAGTTATTATATTTTATGATTTCTATAAAAAAATGTGAAAAAAAGATGACTTTTGTCAGAATGTATAATATAATAAATATGGTTTATAGGGATCCAAAAAAACCTAAATTTTAATATAAGGGAAGATAAATTATGGAAAAAGTAAGAGGATTTGAAATAGCAAAGGGATTTGAAAATAATAATATTAATATGCCAGTGCGTAAAACAAAATATTCAGCAGGTTATGATGTAGAAGCAGCAGAAGACTGCATTGTACCAGCATTTACTTTGGGGCAAGCACCAACACTAATAAAAACAGGGTTAAAAGCATATATGCCAGAAGATGAATATTTAATGATATGCAATAGAAGCTCAAACCCAAAGAAAAAGGGGTTAGTAATGGCAAACAGTATAGGTATTATAGATGCAGACTATTACGAAAACCCAGAAAACGACGGTCATATTATGTTTGCTTTTTATAATATAAAACCAGAAGCGGTAGAAATAAAAAAAGGTGAATGTATAGGACAAGCAATTTTTCAAAAATATTTAGTAACAGATAATGATGTAGCAGAAGGTCAAAGAACAGGTGGATTTGGTTCTACAAGTAAATAATTATTATTAGTTTTACAATACAAACTAAAAATAAAGTTTTATTTTAAAAATAAAACTTTATTTTTATGATTATTTTTGCTTGATTTCTTCTATAATAAAAAAAGGAGAATAAAATACTTGCAAAATATAAAAAATTAAGCTATTATACTATATAGTTTAAAACAAAAGGAGAAGAATAAATGGCAGATAAATTAATCATTGTAGAGTCACCAGCAAAAGCAAATACTATTAAAAAATTTTTAGGTGGAAATACAAAAGTAATGGCATCAATGGGACACATTAGGGATTTACCAAAATCTAAAATGGGTATAAAAATAGAAGAAGATTTTGAGCCAGAATACATTAATATACGTGGAAAAGGGGATTTAATAAAAACATTAAAAAAGGAAGCTACAAATGCAAAAGAAGTATATTTAGCAACTGACCCTGACCGCGAGGGAGAGGCAATTGCTTGGCATCTAGCACATATTTTAGAAATACCTATAGATAGCAACTGCAGAGTAACTTTTAATGAAATTACAAAAGAAACAGTAAAAGAAAGCATAAAAAAACCTAGAAAAATAGATATGAATTTAACAGATGCACAACAAGCAAGACGTGTGCTAGATAGAATTGTTGGTTATAAAATTAGCCCAGTTTTATGGAAAAAAGTAAAAAGAGGATTATCTGCAGGTAGAGTACAGTCTGTTGCAGTTAAATTAATTGTAGATAGAGAAGAAGAAATAGAGCATTTTGTACCAGAGGAGTATTGGAATATTTATGCAACACTTAAAGATGAAGCTTCTAAAAAAACATTTTTAGCCACTTTTTATGGAAAGGCTGGCAAAAAATTAGATCTTCATAACGAAGAAGAAGTAAATGAAGTTTTACAGCAAATTAAAAATGGCAAGTATATTGTTACAGATGTAAAAAAAGGAGAAAAGAAAAGAACACCAGCACCACCATTTACTACTAGTACAATGCAACAAGAAGCTTCAAGAAAATTAGGTTTTACATTAAAGAAAACAATGTCAACCGCACAAGGCCTTTACGAAGGAGTAAATGTAGGGCAAAGAGGAACAGTGGGCTTAATTACTTACATGAGAACTGACTCTACTAGAATTTCAGAGGAGGCAAGGAAAGCTGCAAAAGACCATATTACTAAAACTTATGGACCAAGCTATTATGAAAATAGATATTATAAAACAAACCAAAATGCACAAGATGCCCATGAAGCAATAAGGCCAACTTATGTAGATTTAACTCCAGAAGAAATAAAAGATCATTTAACACCAGATCAATATAAGTTATATAGGTTAATATATAATAGGTTTATCGCAAGCCAAATGGCACAAGCTGTATTTGATACTATTAGTGCACAAATAAATGTAAACGATTATATTTTTAAAGCAAACGGGCAAACACTAAAGTTTAAAGGGTTTATGACACTTTATGTAGAAACAACAGAAAATGAAAAGGAAGAAGAAGAACAAACTTCAGTACCAGATTTAAAAATTAATCAGGAAGTAAAAAAAGAAAAGCTAGAGCCAAAGCAAAGCTTTACACAACCACCTGCAAGATATACAGAAGCAAGCCTAGTAAAAGCACTAGAAGAAAAGGGAATAGGTAGACCAAGTACTTACTCACCAACAATTACCACAATTCTAGAAAGAAGGTATATTGAAAAGGAGCAAAAACAATTACATCCAACTGAACTAGGAAGGGTTGTAAATAAGTTATTAGTGGAAAACTTTGCAGATGTTATAAATGTAGAATTTACTGCAAAAATAGAGCAAGAATTTGACGAAGTTGCAGAAGGAAAAGAAAAATGGAAGCAAGTAATTCGTACATTTTATGGACCATTTGAAAAAGAAGTAGAAAAAGTAGAAAAAGAGTTAGAACATGTAAAACTAGAAGATGAAGTTTCTGATGTAGTTTGTGAAAAATGTGGAAGATTAATGGTATATAAATATGGCAGATACGGAAAATTTTTAGCTTGCCCTGGTTACCCAGAATGTAAAAACGCAAAGCCAATTGTAGAAACAGTTAATGTACCATGCCCAGTTTGCGGTAGCACTGTACAGGTAAGAAAAACAAAAAGAGGGAAAAAGTATTATATATGTGAAAATAATCCAAAATCTTGTAATTATATTTCTTGGAATGCACCAAAGGTAGGAGAAACTTGGAGCCCAGAAGATAATAAAAAAGTAACAAGAAGAAGAACTACAAAGAGAAAAACAAAAAGTAAAAAAAGTAAAGGAAAAAATAAATAGTAAAATTTATTTTACCTAAATTATAAGTAATATGTTAAAAAAGAAAAACTTTGATTTTTACAATGTTTTTCTTTTTTCATGCTAACTCCGTTGCAAATAAAAAATTCCTATGATATAATACTTACTTAATAAAATTGGAGGGTGAACTAATGTCAAAAGAGCAGAATGAAATTAGGGAAAAAGAAAACCACAGAGTATTTAAGCAATTATTAAATACCTTTACCAAAGTAGAAGAAAAAGAATTAAAAAAAGAAGATAATAAAGTAGAATATGCTAAAAATGTTCAAATTACCCCTAAAGTTTTCTATAACAAATTTACAAAACAATTAAAAGTAGAATTTAGAATAGGAGACAAACAGTCTTATAAAATAAAAAACTTGCCAGAATTTTATACAAGAATGTTAAATAAAGAATTTTATCAATATGGAAGTAAGCTAAATTTGTTACATGAAGAAAAATATTTTGCTAAAGACAGTATTCCAATTCTTAAATTTTTACTAAAATACTCTGAAATTATGAAATATCATAATGAAGTTTTGCAAGAGTATAGTCAATATATAAAAAATTTTATGTTAGATAATATTTTAATATCAAATACTGGTCTAGATGACTTTTTTGACAGCCTTATAGGAAAACAAGTATTATTTCAAAATGGCTCTAAAGAAACCACTATATATTTTTCACAAGAAGAACCTGATATAACATTTAATATTATACAAGAAAATAATAAATTTAAATTAAGCTGTAATATGGATGTATTTAGTTATGACATGTTACAAGGAAAAACATATATATATTTATTGTTTCCAAATGCTATTTATCGTTGCAGTAAACAGTTTGAACTTAACACCTTAAAATTATTAGAAACATTTCGCAAAAACTATACAAATGAAATTATTATGGATGAGGCAGAATTAACTTGCTTTTTTGCAATGATAGCACCTAAAATGGAAAAAAGCATAATATTTGACACTATTTCAGCCGATATAAAAGAAAAGTGTATTCCTAAAAAATTAGGAGTAAAAATATATTTAGATTATGATCAAAACAGTAATATTATAGCAGAAGTTAAATTTTGCTATGAAAACCATGAAATAAACCCTTTTATAGACCAAAATGTATCTATTGCAAGAAATATGGTTGGTGAAAACGAAGCTCTAAATATGTTTATAAAAACAGGATTTTTATTAGACAAAAACAATAATAGGCTTATTTTAGTAGATGATGATAAAATATTTGCATTTTTATCAGATGAAATAGAAACTTATATGAAAAAATATGAAATTTTAGCAACAGATAGATTTAAAACAAAACAAATACACTCTTTTCAAATGAAATCTATTGGAATTAGTATAGAAAACCACTTACTTAAAATTGATTTTTCACAAATAGGAATTGACCTATCAGATTTAAGTGAGATGATACAAAAATATACACTAAAAAAGAAGTTTCATAGGTTAAAAGATGGAAGTTATATAAAACTAGAAGAAAACGAAACTATGCAATTTTTAGATGAATTAACATCTAATTTAGACATTAATTATAATAGCTTAAAAAGTGGCATTGTCAGCATACCAAGTTATAGAAGCTTGTATTTAGAAAAAATGCTAGGCACTTTAAAAAATGTTGAAATAAAAAAAGATGAAACATATAAACAAATGGTAGAAAAGCTAAAAGAAAATCAAAATTCAGCAGATATAATACTACCAGAAAACTTAAATGCGCAAATGAGGCTTTATCAGAAAATAGGTTATCATTGGCTTAAAATGCTAGATGAGTATGAGTTTGGTGGAATTTTAGCAGATGATATGGGACTTCGGAAAAACTCTTCAAATGTTATGTGTTATATTATCGTATGTAAATGAAAATAAAAAAGATGCTAAACCTTCTCTAGTAGTTTGCCCAAGCTCACTCACATTAAACTGGCTAGGAGAATGTAGTAAGTTTACACCAACTTTAAAAGCTATAGTAATTAGTGGTAGTGCAATAGAAAGAGAAAGAAAAATATCTAAAATAAATAATTACAATTTAGCAATTACATCTTATGATTCTTTAAAAAGAGATATTGACTTTTATGTAGAAAGAAATTTTGAATTTAAATATATGATAGCAGACGAGGCACAATATATTAAAAACAATAATACTCAAAATGCTAAAGCAATTAAGCAAATAGTGGCTCAAACCAAATTTGCATCTACTGGAACTCCAATTGAAAATTCGCTTTCAGAACTTTGGTCTATTTTTGACTATATTATGCCGGGATATTTGTTTAAATATCGTAAGTTTAAAGAATTATATGAAACGCCAATTGTTAAAGAAAACGATGAATTACAAATGAATAAATTAAAGAGAATGATAGAACCATTTATTTTAAGAAGAATTAAAAAAGAGGTTTTAACAGAGCTTCCTGATAAAACTGTTACAGTTTTATATAATGAAATGCAAGAAGAACAGCAAAAAGTATATTTGTCTTATTTAGCAAGAACAAAAAAAGAAGTTGCAGAAGAAATTAAATTAAATGGGTTTGAAAATAGTCAAATTAAAATTTTGGCATTATTAATGAGGTTAAGGCAAATATGTTGTCACCCAAGCTTATTTTTGGAAGATTATAACGGAGAAAGTAGCAAATTAACGCAGTGTATTGAGGTTATGGAAGATGCAATAGCAAGCGGTCATAAAATTTTGCTGTTCTCTGGATATACCTCAATGTTTGAAATGATCGAAAAGGAACTTAAGGTCAAAGGAATATCTTATTTAAAGTTAACAGGTCAAACCAAGGTGTCGGATAGAATTAATTTAGTAGATAGATTTAATGAAGATAAAAGTATTAAAGTTTTTTTAATTTCATTAAAAGCAGGTGGAACAGGATTAAACTTAACAGGTGCAGATGTGGTAATTCACTATGACCCATGGTGGAATGTTTCTAGCGAAAACCAAGCAACAGATAGGACTTATAGAATTGGTCAAAAAAACAACGTGCAAGTTTATAAATTGATTACAAAAAATTCTATAGAAGAAAAGATATATGAGTTGCAACAAAAGAAGGCAAAACTAATTGATAATATGCTTTCAACACAAAATACGTTTATTAATCAGCTTTCAAAAGAAGACATTATGGAACTATTTGGATAAAAAATTATATTTACTTAAGTTACAAAGGTAATATGTTAAGTTTCCTGCTCGCCTTTGGCTACGCAGAAACCGTAACAACTTGCCTCTATATAATTAAAACACGCCATTGCAAGTTTTAACGGTTTCTATGCTTGTCGGTCCCCACCTTAACTCGCTTGGAAACTTAACATATTACCTTTGTAAATACGCATAAATTATAATTTTTGTATGGAGGGAAATATGAAAGATTATATTAGCATAATAGGAGGCGGGCTTGCAGGTTCAGAAGCGGCATACCAAATTGCTAAAAGAGGCATAAAAGTAAAACTTTATGAAATGAAACCTACAAAATATTCACCAGCACACACAAATAAAAATTTAGCAGAAATTGTTTGTAGCAATTCTTTTAAATCTAACTTACATACAAATGCTTGCGGACTTTTAAAAGAAGAACTTCGCATTTTAGATAGCCTTCTTATACAAGTAGCAGACAGTGTAAGCGTTCCAGCAGGTCAAGCATTAGCAGTTGATAGAGAAAAGTTTGCAAAAGAAGTAACAACTAAATTAGAGCAAATGGAAAATGTAGAAATTATAAGAAGCGAAATAGATAATATTACAGATATATCAAAAGATGGCATTGTCATTATAGCTACTGGGCCATTAACATCAGAAAAGCTTTCAGAGGAAATATCTAAACTAATTGATGAACAAAAATTGCATTTTTATGACGCAGCAGCCCCTATAATTGAAACCTCTAGTATTAATATGAATATCGCATTTATAGGAAATAGGTATGACCAAGAAAGAAAAAAGGACGAAGATGTAAATAGTTGGAGAAAAAGAATAGAAAAACAAGATGCAAGTTATATAAACTTGCCAATGAATAAGGAAGAATATGAGTGCTTTTGGAATGAACTGGTTAATGCAGAAGTAGCGGAGCTACACGAATTTGAAAAAAGAGAAATTTTTGAAGGTTGCATGCCAATAGAAGTAATGGCAAAAAGGGGAATTGATACACTACGTTTTGGTCCATTAAAACCAGTTGGCTTTACAGATATAAGAACTGGGAAAAGACCGTATGCTGTTGTACAATTAAGGCAGGATAATGATGAAGGTAACATTTTTAACATGGTAGGGTTTCAAACCAATTTAAAATATGGAGAACAAAAAAGAGTCTTTAAAATGATACCTGGGTTAGAAAATGCAGAATTTACTAAATATGGTGTTATGCATAGAAATACTTTTATTAACTCACCAGATTTACTTAATGAAACATATCAGCTTAAGAAAAATAATAACATTTATTTTGCAGGGCAGATAACAGGTGTAGAAGGTTATGTTGAGTCAATTGCATCTGGGCTAGTTTCAGCAATAAATGCAGTAATGCAGTTTAAAGGAATGGAAAATAAAATAGTATTTCCAAAAGAAACTATGATAGGTGCACTAGCTAAATATATATCTACTAAAAATGAAAACTTTCAGCCAATGAATGCAAACTTTGGCATTTTACCAGAGTTAGATGAAAAAATAAAAGATAAAAAATTAAAATATACAAAATTGGCTGATAGGGCATTAGAAAAATTAAATAAAATGTTACAAAAATATAGCAATTAAATTAAAATTTTATTACAAAACAAATAAATTTACATAAAACAGTTGCAAAAAAATGGAAAATTTGTTATAATAAATTGTATATGAAAGAAAAATAGGAGGATACTATGGAAAGAATTAATATTGAATCACTAAAAGAAGAACTTGAAAACAGACTAAATGCTGTTGAAACCGAAAAATTACAAATTACAGAAATACCTATGGAGGACATAAATACTGGTAGTGTAATTGAATTAAATAACAGAGAATATAGTAATGATTTAGAGGGAGAGCTTCTTCAAAAATTAGACGAAACCAAAGATTATAGCGAAAGATCAAATATTATTTCTCAAATTAAAATGTTAAGAGAGCAAAAACTTATAGTAGAGGCTAGAGAAGCTAAAAAAGCTAAAGTAAAAGAAGACTTTTCTTCAGAATTAAAAGAAAGTATGCAAAACATTCAAAAAGAAATGGACAAACTACAAACAAGAATTGATAAAGTAAATGAAGAAGAAAATAAATTCTTGAAAGGTGCTGAAACCCACAAAAAAATTAAAGGTATAAAAGGTTTAGACGAGGAAGTATATACAGTAGCAGATGAAAAAACTAAAGAATATTTAGAAAAAGCTAGAAAAAAAGAAAAATCAATGAAAAGATTAGTTAGCAAAATGGATTTATTAAAAGAAGATTATGCTAATTTAGAAGGTTTATTTGTTCAAATTAATGGAGAGAAAAAGGTAGAACAAAACGAAAATGTTGAGCAAGAAGAAAATGTAGAACAAAATGAAAGCACTGTAGAAGAAAATGTAGAGCAAAATGAAAGCGCTGTAGAAGAAAAAGCAGAATCAAATGAAAGTGTTCTAGAGGAAAAAGTAGAACCAGATAAACCTGAAGAACCAACAAATACAAAGAAATCTAATGAACGACCTAATTATAGAGAACTTATGAGACCAAACGCTAAAGGAGAAGCTGTAAAACTAACACCGGAAGAGATGGATGAATTTGATAGAGAAATAAGTTGTGCAGCATACGAGTATTATAATAATGGAAAAAAAGTTATTGTTGAACCAAATTTAAAATACAATATGGATGGTGAATTAGTACCAGGATCATATACAATTAAAAAAGTAGGATTTGAAATTAGAAATGGCAAACCAACTTATTATACTATATTAGAAGATAAACAAAATAAAGAAATAGAAGTATCAGAAGAAGGGTATGAACATATTTCTATAGTTAATGATAAAATGGAGAGATATGATGCACTTAAAAGAATAGTTGATCAAAAAGAATATTTTGATACTGGAATGGCTGCTATGTTATATGAAATAGACAAAGAATTTGGTACACATGGTGCAAAAGACTATATGAATTTAATAGAGTCAAAAGATGCAAATAGCAAATTAGTAGCTTCATTAAATATTAATTATGACTTCTCTGAATTATATAAAAATTCAAGAGATAAAGAAGATAAACAAAAAATTAAACAACTTGAAAGTATAGCAAAAGAAAACCGTAAAATAGGATTAGTGCGTTATCAAAAATCACCAAATATGCTACAAAAATTAGTTCATCAATTAAAAAATGTAGCTAAATCAATAAAAACATTAAAATTCCCAATACATAAAAATGAGGAACAAGAAGTTGAAGAAGTAGCTAAAAAAGAAGAAAATGTACCACCTATTACACAAAAAGGTATCGAAAATACATTTAATGATATGTCTAAATATCCAGATTTTGATGTAGAAGAATTTATACAGTTATATAAGGATAATTTAAGCCAAGAACAAGCTGATGAATATAGAAGAAGATCTAAAGGGGAACATAAACAAGAAGCATTTAAAGAGGGCTTAAAAGTAAATGTTGCTTCACCTACAGAACAAAAAGCTCAAGGTGAACAAACTGAAAATGAGGCAAGTAATGAATTAACAAATGCCCCATCTGAACCAAAAACATTTGAAGATATTAGTTCTGATAGTGAAAAAGGTGAGGAACATTAATATTTTATCTTGACTTTTAACAATAAAAATGATAAAATATAAACCGCTAGTGTAAAATACACGAATTGTGTATTTCCCTAGCGGTTTTAAGTTTCATGTATTGCAATTTTTGAAAATATCAATATTTTTAATTAAATGCTTACGGAAACATATATTAGAAATAATAGAAAAGAGGTGAAATTTAAGTGCCAACAATTAATCAATTAGTAAGAAAAGGAAGAAAAAGTTCTACTAGCAAATCAACAGCACCAGCTCTTCAACATGGTTATAACTCTATGAATAAAAGAGTAACTAACAAAAGATCACCACAAAAAAGAGGTGTATGTACAGTAGTAAAAACAGTAACTCCAAAAAAACCTAATTCAGCTTTAAGAAAAGTAGCAAGGGTAAGGCTTTCTAATGGATATGAAGTAACATCATATATTCCAGGTATTGGCCACAACTTACAAGAGCACAGCGTTGTTTTAATAAGAGGTGGTAGGGTAAAAGACCTTCCAGGTGTTAGATACCACATTATCAGAGGAACATTAGATACAGCAGGTGTAAAAGATAGAATGCAAGGTCGTTCTAAATATGGGGCTAAAAAACCTAAAAAATAATTAATTTTAATGAAGGTGCTAATAATAAATTACTAATTTAAGGTACTTAAATTTATAATAAATTATATAGCACTATACGGGAAAATATTAGTTTTCCAGAGTACCAAATCATACTTTTTAGTATGAAAATGAAAAAAGGAGGGAAGAATAGTGCCAAGAAAAGGATATATTGCAAAAAGAGAAGTTTTACCAGATCCAATTTACAATAGTAAAGTTGTAACAAAATTAATTAACAATGTTATGTTAGATGGTAAAAAAACAGTTGCTCAAAGTATAGTTTATGACGCATTTGACATCATAAAAGAAAAAGAGCAAAAAGATCCACTTGAAGTTTTCCAAGCAGCACTTGAAAACGTAATGCCAGTTCTTGAAGTAAAAGCAAGAAGAATTGGTGGTGCAACATACCAAGTTCCAATTGAAATTAGACCAGAAAGAAGACAAACTCTAGGTTTAAGATGGCTTGTTTTATATGCTAGAAAAAGACATGAAAAAACAATGGCAGAAAAACTAGCAAACGAAATTATGGAAGCTGTAGCTGGAAACGGTGGAGCATTTAAGAAAAAAGAAGATATGCATAAAATGGCTGAAGCAAATAGAGCTTTTGCTCATTACAAATTCTAGAATTTTAATGAAATAAAATATTAAGGAGGATAAAATAGTGGCTGGAAGAGAGTTTCCTTTAGAGAAAACAAGAAACATAGGAATAGTTGCTCACATAGATGCAGGAAAAACTACAACAACAGAAAGAATACTTTTTTATACAGGTAAAACCCACAAAATAGGAGAAGTTCATGAAGGTGAAGCTACTATGGACTGGATGGTACAAGAACAAGAAAGAGGTATTACAATTACTTCTGCTGCAACTACTTGCCAATGGCTAGGAAATCGTATAAATATTATCGATACCCCTGGTCACGTTGACTTTACAGTTGAAGTACAAAGATCTTTAAAAGTACTTGATGGTGCTGTTACAATTTTAGCAGCAAAGGGTGGAGTTCAACCACAAACAGAAACAGTTTGGAGACAAGCCGATAAATATATGGTACCAAGAATGGTATATGTTAATAAAATGGATACTACAGGTGCTGACTTTATGCTTTGCGTTGATCAATTACGTAATCGTTTAAAAGCAAATGCAGTTCCAATTGAATTACCAATAGGTGCAGAAGAAAACTTTAAAGGTATTGTAGACCTAGTTAAAATGAGAGCATTTATTCATAAAGACGATTTAGGAAAAGAAATTGAAGAATGTGATATACCAGCAGACTTACAAGCACAAGCAGAAGAATATAGATCAAAATTAATAGAAGCTGCTGCTGAACAAGATGATGAATTAATGATGAAATATTTAGATGGTGAAGAACTATCTGAAGAAGAAATTAAAAAAGGCATTAGAATAGGAACAATTGCTAACAAAGTAGTTCCAGTATGCTGTGGTTCATCATATAAAAACAAAGGTGTACAAGAATTATTAAATGCAGTTGTAGACTATATGCCATCACCAATTGATATTCCACATATCAAAGGTGTAGATGAAAATGGAAACGAAGTAGAAAGAAAAACATCAGATAGCGAGCCATTTTCAGCATTAGCATTCAAAATTGCAACAGACCCATTTGTTGGAAAACTTTGCTTCTTCAGAGTATATTCTGGAACATTAGATGCAGGTGCAACAATTTTAAATGCTAATAAAGATAAAAAAGATAGAATGGGTAGAATTTTATTAATGCATGCAAATCACAGACAAGATTTAGACAAAGTATATGCAGGTGATATTGCTGCAGCAGTTGGATTAAAAGATGTATCTACAGGTGATACACTTTGCGACCCAGCTCACCCAGTTATTCTAGAATCAATGGAATTCCCAGAGCCAGTTATTGATATAGCTATTGAGCCAAAAGATAAGGCAAATAGTGAAAAAATGGGTATTGCACTTTCAAAACTTGCAGAAGAAGACCCAACATTCAAAACTTGGACAGATCAAGAATCTGGTCAAACCATTATTGCTGGTATGGGTGAATTACATCTAGACATTATAGTAGACCGTTTAAAAAGAGAATTTAAAGTAGAATGTAGTGTAGGTAAACCACAAGTTTCTTACAAAGAAACAATTAGAAATAAAGTTAAAGTACAAGGTAAATTCATTCGTCAATCTGGTGGTCGTGGACAATACGGTGATGTATGGCTAGAAATGGAACCATTAGAGCCAGGTAAAGGAATTGAATTTGAAAGTAAAATTGTTGGTGGTGTTGTTCCAAAAGAATACATTAAACCAATTGAAGACGGTGTTAGAGAAGCCGCTGAAAGTGGTGTATTAGCAGGTTACCCTGTTATAGACTTTAAAGCTACATTAGTAGACGGTTCTTACCATGAAGTTGACTCTTCAGAAATGGCCTTCAAAATTGCTGGTTCTATGGCCTTCAAAGAAGGTTGTAAACAAGCAAAATCAGTTATTCTAGAACCAATTATGAAAGTAGAAATAACAGTTCCAGAAGAATACATGGGAGATGTTATTGGAGACGTTAACTCAAGACGTGGAAAACTAGAAGGTATGGAATCAATACAAGGAAATCAAGTTATTCGTGCATTTATTCCATTATCAGAAATGTTTGGTTATGCAACAGACTTACGTTCAAAAACACAAGGTAGAGGTACTTATTCAATGGAACCAAGTCATTATGAAGAAGTTCCAAAATCAGTATTTGACACAATTGTTGCATCAAGAGCTAAAAAACAAGACTAGCTTGTAAAATAAACTTAAAAAAACACTTGCTTTTGTAGTAAAAATAGTATAAAATACAAGTGTTATAAAATTTAGATTTTAATATTAAAAATTAAATATAATTAGCAATAAATATGAATTTTATTCATTAAATGCTAACTAAAAATAAGGAGGAAATTAAAATGGCTAAAGCAAAATTTGAAAGAACAAAGCCACACGTTAACATTGGTACAATAGGCCATGTTGACCACGGAAAAACAACAACAACAGCAGCTATTACAAAATACCTAGCATTACTAGGAAAAGCTCAATATGAAGCATACGATCAAATCGATAGTGCTCCAGAAGAGAAAGCAAGAGGAATTACAATTAACACAGCTCACGTAGAGTATGAAACAGACAAAAGACATTATGCACACGTTGACTGCCCAGGTCACGCAGACTATGTTAAAAACATGATTACTGGTGCAGCACAAATGGATGGTACAATATTAGTTGTATCTGCAGCAGATGGACCAATGCCTCAAACAAGAGAGCACATTCTATTAGCAAGACAAGTAGGTGTTAAATACATCGTTGTTTACCTAAATAAATGTGATATGGTTGATGACCCAGAATTATTAGAATTAGTTGAAATGGAAGTTAGAGACTTACTTTCAAGCTATGATTTCCCAGGAGACGAAATTCCAATTATTAAAGGTTCCTCACTAAAAGTATTAGAGAGCACATCTAAAGATCCTAATGATCCAGTATATGCTCCAATTAAAGAATTAATGGATGCAGTAGACAGCTACATTCCAACACCAGAAAGACCAGTAGACCAACCATTCTTAATGCCAATTGAAGACGTTATGACAATTAGTGGTAGAGGTACAGTTGTTACTGGTAGAGTTGAAAGAGGAGTTGTTAAACTACAAGATGAAGTTGAAATCGTTGGTTTAGCTAACGAAGCAAAGAAAACAGTTGTTACTGGTGTAGAAATGTTTAGAAAAACATTAGACCAAGCTGAAGCTGGTGATAACATTGGTGTTCTATTAAGAGGAACACAAAGAGATGAAGTTGAACGTGGTCAAGTATTAGCAAAACCAGGAACAATTCATCCACATACAAAATTCAAAGCACAAGTATACGTTCTAACAAAAGAAGAGGGTGGACGTCATACACCATTCTTCAATGGATATAGACCACAATTCTATTTCAGAACAACAGACGTTACAGGTGTTATTGAATTACAAGCTGGAACAGAAATGGTTATGCCAGGTGATAACGTAGATATGACAATTGAACTTATTACTCCAATTGCTATCGAAAACGGATTAAGATTCGCTATTCGTGAAGGTGGACGTACAGTAGGTTCTGGTGTTGTATCAGAAGTTATTGCTTAATAAATAAAATAATTAATAGCAAGGATTACAAGAAATTGTAATACCTTGCTATTTTTGTATTAGCCATTATTTAGCCAACTTGTTTATAATAAAGTCTATTTTTTTTCACTTCACATTAAATAGAATTTCTTGAATTAGCATAAATAATATGCAATGAATATTTTAATTAGCATAAATAATATGTGGGAAAAATAGAATAAAAAAATAGACAAAAGAAGCGCCAACTGGTATGATGTTTTTGT
>CANQGW010000005.1 GCA_947623555.1 uncultured Clostridia bacterium | reverse complement strand
TTCTGGTATTGCTTTTATCAATTCATATTCCGAAATTCCAATAGGTTTTTTTATATCTTTTAGAGCATATTCAGCTTTTACTTTATTTTTCTCCTTACATAGCAAAATACCAATAGATGGATTATCATCTTTTGTTTTTAATATATCATCAACAGCAGATAAATAGAAATTTAATTTTCCGAGCAAATTCTGGTTGAAACTCCACTGTTTTTAATTCTATAACAACATATGATTTTAATTTCAAGTGATAAAAAAGTAAATCTATATAATAGTCATCTCCTCCAACTTCTAAATGATATTGTCTACCCACAAAAGCAAACCCTGCTCCTAGTTCTAACAAAAATTGTGTTATATGTTTTACTAATTGCTCTTCTAAATCTTTTTCTTTATATTGTTTTGATAAAGTTAAAAAATCAAATATATATGGGTCTTTTAATGTTTGTACTGCTAGTTCCGATTGGACTGGTGGCAAGGTTTTTGGAAAATTATGTGTTTTATCTTTCAATTTTGTTCTATCATACAAACCATATTCTATTTGATGAATTAAAACACTCCTTGCCCAACCATTTTTTATTGTTTCATTAATATACCAACTTCTCTCATTTTCATCTTTTACTTTACTCATTAGAACAAGATTATGAGACCAACTAACTTTTGAAAGTTCATCTTTTACATCTAAATAATTTGAATATGTTTTTGCAAATTGACTCATATATTCCAAATTTCTACAAGAATAACCTTTTGAATTTGGAAAAGCAGATGTTATATCATTAGATAATGTATTTATTACTTTTGCACCCCAACCTTGTTCTTTTTTCTTATGTAATAGAATATTTCCTATATCCCAATATAAATCTAATAATGTTATATTAGCTGAAATTACAGCTTTTTGTTGTGCTAATTCAATTTTTTGAATAATCAATTCTAATGTATCTTTATAATCACTTGGTAATAGTTCGTTTTTCATAATATCAATTCTCCTTTTTTTATCACATCTAAATTTTGCAACCGTGGTTGCAAAATTAGGAATATTTATAAATTTGTTTAATAATATCATAAAATTCAAAATTTTTCCATGAAATCTATAAAGTTTTAAACATATATTAACTCTTTTATTATAATTTCTTCTGCCTGATTTTTTATAGAACTCATAGTTCCCACCCAATATAGCATATCAGTATTTTTCATATCTTCTGTTAAATCACTTTTTACTTTATTTTAATTTTTCGTCATAAGAGAATATGGTTGTTACTACTAATGCAATTAGCGTTATTCCTTTGTTTTTCAACACTTTTTCCTCCTCTGCAACTTTTCTTTAAGGTTTATACTTAAAGAAAATTTTTTTACTTTACATTGCATTTCTTCCTATTGTCATGTTTTATTCTATACTAATTTATTGTATCCATAGTGATTTTCTTATAGGTTGCTTATTGTTTTTTGTTATATTTTATGATATTATAAATATAGTTTTAATAAAAAGGAGTGAATTTTATGGGATGGGTTATTTTAGCCATTGTTGTTGTACTTATTTTAGCTATTATTGGTCTATATAATAGTTTAGTAACATTAAGGCAACGTGTAAAAAATGCATGGAGTCAAATTGATGTTCAATTACAAAGAAGATTTGACTTAATTCCAAATTTAGTAGAATGTGTTAAAGGTTATATGGCTCATGAACAAGAAACTTTAACAAAAGTTACAGAACTTCGTACTTCTTGGGCTAACGCAAAAACAGTTGAAGAAAAAGCAAATTTAGATAACGAGTTATCTGGAGCATTAAAAACTATTATGGCTGTTTCAGAAAACTACCCTGACTTAAAAGCTAGCCAAAACTTTTCTGAATTACAAGAAGAATTAAGAAACACAGAAAATAAAATTTCTTATTCTAGACAATTCTATAATGATAGTGTTACTAGATACAACACAAAAATTGAAGTATTTCCTTCTAGCATTATTGCTTCTATGTTTCATTTTACAGCAGAAAGCTTATTTGCAGCTGAAAGTGACGAAGCTAGAAAGAATGTAAAAGTTGATTTTGGTAAATAATTATAAATAATATGCTTTTTCATATATTATAGAATTAAGCATATTATTTTTATTTAAGTAAGGTGAAGGAAAATGTATGAAGATATTAGAAAAAATAAAATAAAAACTGGAGTTATTGTTGGAATTTTTATTTTATTTATTACTTTAATTGTATATTATATTTGTATGGCTTTTGACCTAGGTGAAATATCTATTATAATTGCACTTGCAGTTTCTATAATATCTGCATGGAGCTCTTATTATTATAGTGATAAAATTATTTTATCATTAAATAATGCTCGACCTGCCACACCTGAAGAAGATCAAAAACTAGTAAATATTTTAGATGCTCTAATGGTTTCTTCTGGTTTAGAGGCAAAACCTAGGCTATATGTTGTAGAAGATAACCAACCAAATGCTTTTGCCACCGGTAGGAACCCTAAAAATGCTGTTGTTTGTGTTACAACTGCTCTACTTGAAAAACTTGATTATTATGAATTAGAAGGTGTTATTGCACATGAACTTTCTCATATTAAAAATTATGATATTCGTTTATCTGCAATTGTTACTGTCATGGTTGGACTTGTTGTAATGCTTTCTGACATGGTTTCTAGGATGTTTTTTTGGGGCGGTAGAAGAAATAATGATAACGATAATAACGGAAATGCTATTTTAATGCTTTTAGGATTAATTGCTATTATATTAGCTCCAATATTTGGTCAATTGATGAAGCTTGCCATTTCCAGAAGGAGAGAATTTTTAGCAGATGCTACAGCAGTAGAGTTTACGCGTAATCCAGATGGATTAATTTCTGCTCTTCAAAAGCTAGAAGAAGACCCTAATGAATTAGTGAGTGCTAATAATGCAACAGCACATATGTATATTATTAATCCTTTTAAGAAAAATTTACAAGGAAAGAAAAAACGTAATATTTGGTCTACTCACCCTTCTACAGAAGACAGAATTGAGGCTTTAAGGAATTTAAAATAATACAATAAAAGAATATAAATTGTTTTTTCGGCTCGCAGCGCCCTCGCTAAAGCGAGATTACCCTACTCGCCTGCAAAAACTAATTTATATTCTTTTTATTATTGATTAAAAATATAATTTTATATTTCAAATACTCTTTTTGCATTTTCATAAGTAATTTGTGAAATAGCCTCAATAGGCATGCTTTTTACATTTGCTATTTTTTCTGCCATATATATTACATTGCTAGAATTATTTCTAGTTCCACGTTTTGGCTCTGGTGCTAAATATGGGCTATCTGTTTCTATTAAAATTTTATCTAATGGAACTAAACTTATGGCTTCTTGTGCATTTTTTGAATTTTTAAAAGTAATTGGACCTGCAAATGAAATGTAAAATCCTAGTTTTAAACCTTCTTTTATTAAGTCTAAATTTAATGGACAACAGTGAAATACACCTTTTTTATTTACAGTAACCTCATTTTTTAATATGTTTAATGTGTCAAATACTGCCTCCCTTGTGTGAATTACTATTGGTAAATTTAGTTTGTTTGCAAGCTGTATTTGTTCTTTAAAAGCATATTTTTGATTTTCTTTATTCTCTTTATTCCAATAATAATCTAAACCAATTTCCCCTATTGCTACTACTTTAGAATTTTGAGCTAATTTTTCTATTTCTTTTAGTTGTTCTTCTAACTCATTTTTAAATTCATCACTTGGCAAATTATTTAATTTTTCATCATTAATAATAGGAATATCATTTGGCGAAATTCCTACTGTTGCATATACAAAATCATGTGTGCTTGCAATTTCTACTGCTTTTTTTGAAACTTCTAAACTATAACCTGCACACACTAACTTTGTAACACCGCTTTTATATACTTCTTCTAATATTTGCTCTTTATCATTTTCAAATTTTTCATCATTATAATGAGCGTGTGAATCAAAAAGTTCCATTACATTTCTCCTATTTATTGACAGGTTTTAAAAATTTTAGTATAATGTAATTAGGAAATGAAAAACCACAAACGTGGTTTGCCAGTTTTGATGAAAAAACACATCTAACTGCCAAAGTTACAGATGTGTTTTTTTATTGGTTTATTCAAATAAAACAGAGAAGCTTGCTAGGGCGTAGTCTTTTAAATGTGAAAGGCTTAAGTCCATTGATACAATTTTGCCAATATTTAATTTTTGTAAATTAGCAATTGGCTTTCCACTTTCATCATTTATAATTTCTATTTTATTTAAAACATCATCCTCACTTGGTGAAATTTTACAAGAAACAGCCTTAAAAATTGCCTCTTTGGCTGCAAACCTTGCTGCATAGTGCTGGTACATCATTTTACCTTTTTTACTGCAATAATCAATTTCATTTTTGGTAAATACTTTTTGTAAAAAAGCATTTCCTTGCCTTTCAATAGCCTCCTGTACCCTTTTCACCTCTATAATATCCACACCAGTTTTTATATCCATTACAAAGCTCTCTTTCTTAAAAACAAATCTTAATAATATTTATAGCAATTATTATAACTATTATAGCAATAAGAATTTTATTATGCCTATTTACCTTTTGCACCTCATAATTTTTATATAATAAATCATATTTTAATTTTAATTTTGAAAAAATTTCATCTAAATTTTGTACTTTCCTAATATACTTTTCAAAAGCTATACCTTTTACATCATTTGTTATCTCGTAGATACATCCCGTTTTTGCAAACTTTATAAACTCGCTTTGTGCCTTTTTAAAAACTCCATTTTTAGAAATTTCGTAATCTAACTTTTTCATATAAATTTTTTGATGTAAACTATATATATAATGATATAATTGTTCATTTTCATAGGAAAATAATAAATTAGTATAATTTTTAATATTACTATCAGAGGCAAGTAGTACTACACTATTTGCTAAAAAGCCATAATATAAGTACTTTTCCTCATATACATTATCTTTTTTATTATCATTATAAGTAATTTGCTCATTTGCTGGTAAAACATTGCGATACTTTTCAAACTCATTTTCAATTAATTTTAAATCTGTTGTTTCATTCCAGCTGTTTTGATCTAAACAAGTATAACTATATGTAATTAATCTTTCGGTGTCAATGTTTGCTTGTTTTGCTAGTAAATTTGATCCTACAATTTCATTTAAAAGTTCATTAAATTTTTTCATATTGCCTAATTTATGAGTTTGAATTTTAATATTATCATATTCTTTTTTATGCCCAATGTTAGAATGTATATCTCTAAATTTATAATTAAAATTTAAAACATCTGAAAAGCTACTATTATTATTTAAAGCCGTTTTTATTAATAGAAAGCAAATACCAGTATTAAAACAAATAATTTCTATTTTTGTTATGTCAAAAAATATACCACCTGCTTCACCAAGCTTTCCCGGAATATCTTCTTCTATGCTATATTCAAAAAATGTACAGTCCATACTAGATAATACTCTTGACTTCATTTTGGTATCCATTTTTTCATAACTTTTCATTCCTACACCGAGTTAAACCTAAAGACCAAAACATACTATCTTTTATCTGTGGCAAAAAATATGAGTCAATTTCAATATCCTTTTTTCTGTCAAATAATTTTAACTTACAATTCTTGTTTTTTAGTAGTTTGTATATGTATTTTTCATAATTTGCTTTTTCTATTAAATATGGATAAATAAAATATGTATATTGATATTTTGTCTTTAGTTCCATAATATTTAATCTCCTTAATAATTATCAGTATAATAATTTAAGTTTAAATCTTCTCCTCTGTGCCATTTATTAATAAATTCAATTACATAATTATTTTCTAGTGTATAAGCTGGTTCAATTACCTCTTCACCCTTTGAATTAATGCAACCCCACATTCCGTTCTTTTTAACACTAGCATAGCCAAACTCATTTTGCTCTTTAGCATCCTCATAAATATAATCCACAACTACTACACCATTTTTATTTACATATCCATATTTGCCATCCTTTTTGCTTAAGAATATAGTATTTGTAGTAAGTAAGTCTATATTACTCTTCTCTTCAAATTTAAAATTATAATATTTATAATCATTATCTACCCTAATATTCATATAACCATGATCTATATTAAGTTCTGATAAAATTCCAGATAATTTTACTTGAAAATCAGTTCCTATAAAATCAGTATTTATTTCATCTTTTTTATTTCCCTCAAAGAAACCAACATCTTCCCTATAAATTAAGCTTTCATAAGTTGCTGGTATAACAGTATCTCCCTCTAAATTTATAACACCGTAGCTGTTTTTTTCTTTGAAGATATAGTTATTATCAAAAGCATATTTCATATCCTGATATTTTATAGCTAATATTGTATCTCCATTAATATTTATTACTCCATATTTGCCATCTTTTTTAATTACTAAATTTTCCCCATTAATTGAAATAACATCATCAAATTTGCCCTTTAAATATGACGTGCCTTCTTTATTAACAACTTGCCAACTTGAGCCATCTTTTACAACATAATAATTAGAGCCATAAACTTGTTTTATACCATCATATTTTACTTCTACTGCCACTGTTTTATCACGTGCTATAACTCCCATTTTCTTATTATTATCTGTTACAATATATCCATTTTCATATTTATCAGAAACTGGAACAATTTTCTGATAATTATTTTCTATTATGGTAGAACCTATATTATCTACTAATCCAAATTTTCCGTCTTTTTTAGTTAAGAAACTTTTTTCTACACCCTTTAAAGCTTCTATAGAATCATATTCACATTCTAAAAGCTTTGTACCTTTATAATCAACTAAACCATATTTGTTATCTTTTTTTACTAATAAAACATCACTTTCATACCATAAATTATTGCTACTATCATAATTTTCTAGTGCAGTTACCTCATCATAACCTGTAATAATTTCCTCTGCATTTTTATTTAATACTTTAGTTTTATATGTATTTTGACTATAATCTACATCATAAGTACATAAGAACACATCTTTTGTACTATCTGGAATAATAATTGTTTCGTCATATTCTGGATTAATAATAGTATCACCCTTTGAATTTATTACTCCCCACTTTCCATTTGTATAAACTGCAAAGTATTTATTAGATATAGTTTTTTCTGCTGTTTTTTTGTTTCCGCTAAAAAGCTTGCAAATTCCTGTTATTGCCATAATAATTACAATAAATACAATTACAACAGCAACTACTTTTTTTATGTTTAATTTCGGTTTAGTACCGTTCGTATCTTCTACCCTTACTCATATTACCTCCAAATAAGGCTTATACTTTTTTATATAAAAATATGATATAGTATTAGCCATTTTAATTAACTATACTATATCATATTTTTTCATTATATGACAATATTTTTACCATATTTATATAATTTATTTTTAAGTTTTTTTGCTTATTTTTGTGGCAATAACTGTCATGTCATCTTTTTGTATACCAAAGCTACTATCAATTGCTTCATTTAAAATAATATCTGCTATTTGTTTCGCATCATCTGTTTGCAAGTCTTCTAAAAGATATTTTACCCAAAGCTCTTTATTTATGTACTCTGAATTTGCATCTATAATGCCATCACTACACATTATCAAAATATCACCATCTTGCAAATCATAGTCATATACTACTAAATCTGCATTTTCTAATATTCCAGTAGGAAGTGCTACTGATTTTAAAAGTTGAACTTCTTTTTTTCTTTTTATAAACGTTGGGCATGCACCATTTTTAATAAATTCCATATTTCCTGCATATAAGTCAAGTATTTGCATATCTAGTGTTGCATACATATCATCTTTGTTATTTGCTATTAATGCCGAATTTATAAGGTTTAATGACACTTCTTTATCAAACCCTGCCTTTAATAGCCTCTCTAACATTTTGATAGCTACTTTGCTACTTTTCATTGCATCTGGTCCAGAGCCCATGCCATCACTAATAGCTAATAAATATTTTCCATCTTCTAGTTTTGTTTCCACATGGCTGTCACCAGAAACAGGAGAGCCTTGTTTTGTTACTGTTGCTACACCTACTTGCAATTTATACTTATCTTCTGAATAATATGTAAATTTACAAAAGTCGTTTTCTTCCCTTAATCCACATTTTTGGTTTTGTATAATAAACTTATCTTTTAATACTTTTTCTAATATTTTTGCTATTTTTTTAATATTACAAGTTTTTCCTTCTATATCATCACAAATATTTGTATAAACTTCTACAAAGTACCTACCTGCAGTATTTTGCTTTATTTTTAAGTTGGTAATATTTATTTCTTTTTGCTCTAATAGGGTCATTATTTCTTCTTTTTGCAATTTAAATACATCTTTTTCTTCTTCTTTTTTTATTTCTTCAGCCATCGAAGAAATTGCCTTTGAAACCCCACTTAATTGTGAAGATACATTCTTTTTACTTTCTTCCATTTTCTTTTTCCAAATAAAATTCATTTTGCTAATACGGTAAGAATAGTTTATACATTTTATCATTTTCGAAACATCTTCTAATACTTGGGCATCCTTTTCTTTAAAACCTATAATATAATGGTTACAATTTTCAAAAATATCTACTAGCTCTTTTTCTGTAATAAGCTCTTGGTTTAGTAAATGTTTAAATATTTTATCTACTATATTGTCGCGGTTTTCTAATATATCTTCATAAAGAATATTGTTCTCTAGCTTTTCTAAATTCATTTCCAATTCTTCTATAAAAATTTGCTCATTTGATAGTTCTTGCTCTTTTAAATCGTTTTCATCTAAAATTGTACTTGCTGCTTCACTATAGCTTTTAGCCAAATCACTAATTGCCTCTGACATGCTATTTAATTTAAAAATAGTATCTTGACTTTCATTTAGGCTTTTACTTGTAGTTTCTGGTAGCAACTTATTTTTTCCGTATAAATCTTCAATGTTAATTTCTAATTTTTTTGGTACAGCAAGCAAGCCTAAAAATGCTATTAATATCTCTTGAAACAAAATAACAGGAAGTGTATTACCATTTGCTAAATAAGTTAAAAGTATATTACCTAATATAAAGCCTACTATAACACCAATTTTACCAAAGCGATAAAAAAGCCCTGCAAGCAAACCAGAAACTGCATAAGATGCCACCATAATAGGGTCACTGTCACCTATTATACCCATTACTATACCAACAGTAATGCCGACCAGTTGCCCCTACTAACATACCGTTTTTCCATCCTAATATTAAAATTAGCAATATACTTAAAATATTTCTTAAACTATATCCAAAAATATTTACATCTTTTAATGCACATGTGCAAATTGCCATTAATACACTAGTTGCTATTACCTCTTCTATGGAGAAAGCCCTTTTAGTTCCAAATTGTTCAACCATAAAAATGCAGTTAGTAAATATTTTATAAAATACATAACTTAAAATAGCTAACATTACACTAATTAATAAATCATATACATAAAAACTGCTAAAAAACATTGGAACTGCTTGTACTAAAAATACTGATAAAAATAAATGCCCACCTAACCTTCTTTGTTCATTTACATCTTCTATTTCTTTTGGTCTTTTTATTAAAATTAATACAAAAAATACTAATGTAGTTAAAAAATAAGTTAATAAACTATTAGTTCCAAAAGAAATAAATGTACCAATTAATGTAAGTACATATACTATTCCTATAGATTTATAATTACTAATCATAGCTGCTAAAAAGCTAATAGCAAAAGGACTTATGCTTAATACTATATTATCACTTTGAATTCCAACCATGGATACCATAAAAGAAACAACAAAAAGAGCAATATTTTGCAAACCAAATAACCCCTTTAAAATTTCTTTAATTGGCTTTTTTACTGTATTTGCACTTTGCTCATTTATTTGTTCTTGTATATCTTTTTGTATATTTTGAAACACTATTAGATCACCCCTACTTTTTTAATTTGCATTTATTGTAGTACAAGTTATTTAAAATATTTGTCATTTTATATACGCAAACTAAAAAAGTTTTCTTCCTTTTTTGCCATCTTTTGTGTTTAATTTACTTTTTAAAACTTTTTATATTTTATATTCTATCGCAAAATGCATTAAAATACAAGATTTTATCAAAAAGAAACCAGAGAAACATTTATTAATATTTCTCTGGTTTTACTTTATGGAATTATTTAAGTTAAAATTTTAACTATTTAATTACCTTTTTCTTTATGAAAATAATTCCGGCAATTAACATTCCTACTACTAGTACTCCTATTCCATAGTATACATATTGCATAGCTCCAAATGGTGGTAATACTATTACTTGCTCTCCTGTTGCACTATCTACTTCTGCTGGTGCTTTTGTTGGGTCTTGATTTCCTACTATTGAATATGCCATTCTTCTTCCTACTGTATTACTTGTTTGTACTATTTCGGCTATATTTTCGTATGTTCTGTCATCAGTTGTGTTTTCTACTGTCATAGTTTGTGATAAATTTAATGTACTTTGTGAACTTTCTCCTGGTTTTAAGTTTTTCTTTAATGCTTCTGTCTTTACAATTGTGTTAACAGTTTTTAGTTCGTCTTTTAAACTGTCATTAACTAATTTATCACTTATTAACTTGTCAGCTTTTATTGTTTCCCAGCCTTCGTTGTCTGCTTGCCTATATTGTAGGTTATTTGCTACATAATCTAATACAGCATCAGCTGATGTAGTTACTTTGTTACTTTCTGAAGCTCCTTCGCCCTTGTAATAGAAGTCTTGTCCTGTGTAGTCGGTTTCCCCTACGTTTGTTATGGTTATTCCATAACTTATTGTTATAGTTGCTCCATGCATTAACTCGTTATCCATTGTTGCTTGTATTAATCCGTTTGATCCTTTTGGATATGAGTCATATAATCCATTTACTAGATCATCTATTTTTGTTCTATATGAGTAACGGTTATATGTTTTATCTGTTTTACTTTCATTATAGTATTCGTCATA
Source organism: uncultured Clostridia bacterium (assembly GCA_947623555.1). GTDB lineage: Bacteria > Bacillota > Clostridia > TANB77 > CAG-508 > CAG-273. The sequence goes on along the minus strand of CANQGW010000005.1, from coordinate 49,009 downwards.
TTTATTGTTACTCTTCTTTGAATTTAGATTATATGCTTTTCCTTCTAGCCATGCTAAATTGTCTACTGACTTTCCACTATCAAATAGGGTATTTCCATTTGCTAATACTACTTTTACATTTGTTACTTTTTTGCTTAATTCTAATTGTGCTTTTGGTCTTTCTGTTAAGCCAAAGTCTAAAGATTCGAAAACGTATCTTCCTTGGTTATTTCCATTTGTTTCTGTTTGGTTATATTCTACTTCTGCTACTATTAATGGTGTTTCTGCTACCATGTTTGTATTTGTTATTAATTCTTGTATCAAGCTGTTATTTGTAGCATTATTATATGGTGATGCTAGTACTTCTGCTTTATGGTTTGTAACATTTGTTGTACTATAGTTATTTACCTCTTCTCTTCTCTTCCATAAATCTTTTGCATCTGACATATTTATTCCGCTCTTTGTTAAATTATCTGCGTCTTTAATATTATATGCTTCTTGACCATTTACTTGTTTGTTAGATAAAGTAGCATTTGTATTTAAGTTTTTATTATATACTGTTGATTTAAAGTCTTGTCCGTTATATGATACACTATTGCTTCCTCCATTTGTTGATGTCTGTACTGTATCTACCTTATCTCCGTACTTAAACCTTACTATATAGTCTCCTGGTATAAAGTCGGTAAGTGCATACGATCCGCCTTCTCTTGTTGTTACTGTTTGCCATACATATTCATTTCCATTAGCCATTTTTTCTACTAGTTCTACACTTACACCTTGTATTCCAATTTCTCCACTTTGTCTTATACCATCACCTATTATTGCATTACTTATTGTTTTTGTTCTTTGATCTTCCCATACGACACCATTTATCTCTCTTTCGCCTTCTGTTGTTACTTGTATTCTTAAGCCTTTTGCTCTATCTGTATCATCTTCGAAGTTCTTCTCATATCTGTTTCCTGTTAAATCTTGTTTTGCTAGGTTACCTGGTGTTGAGTCTTGGTCTACTAATCCTGCTGGTGTAGTAGTATTATTTATTGTTACACCATTTGGTAATTTAGTTCCTGAAGCATAATATGCTTTGTATCCATTAATCTCAACATAATTTTGCTTTAAGCTATTAACATCATTATCTAATATAACTTTTCCATTACTATCTGTATTTACTTTAAATGTTAAGAATATATATACTTTTTCTCCTGTTTTTAACTTTTGTCCTGCTAATCCACGAATGTATACAGCATTGTATGTTTGTGTTAAATCTGAATGTGTAATAGCACCATATTTAGAAGTATTATAAGTATTTACAGCTTTTGCACCTGAAATATTTAGTTTTAAGTTACTCATTGTATTGTAGTACGATGCATTAGTTGGTGTTCCTACTGCCCATGATAAGTTTGGCATATATGTAAAGTCTTTATCATAGTAATCTACTATCTCTGGTATTTCTACTAGAAGTCCTTCACCATTTCTTCCTATTGAATTATTTGATACTGAAATTTTATATGTTACATATACTTCTAAATTTTTGCCAGATTTGTTCGTTCTTGCCGCATTATAGTCAATATCTGATTGATATAAATCTCTATTGTAGTAATCTCCATAGTAATTATCATAATCTCTCATTCTTACTTGAAGATCCCAAACATCATCTTTGCTTCTTCCGTAGTTATATACCTCTGTTTTTCCATTTATTCTTGTTGCTACACGGTATATATCTTTATTAACTGATACATCTGCTTTTGGTCTTTCATATAAACCTAGGTTGATAAAGTATTGTCCTGGGTATATTGGTTCATATGTTTCAGTTGCATAGCCTGTATACCCTGTTCCTTTACATGTTGGACAATCAATCTTTGGTTTTTGGATAGTGTGCTCATTATCAGATCCTTGGCTATACCAAGCATGTCCTTTAGGGCAGGTTTTACACACATTTGTAAAATGACATAACGTGCAGTACCAAGTCCTAGCTGCAGCCTTCTGCTTATTGCCTGGACCGTTCCATGTCTTTTGACATCGAGGACAATAATAACTATCCAAATAGTACGATGGAGATTTTGTAATGTTACCTGGGCAATTAACTTTTCCGGTTCCATTACAATTAGTACATATAATTCCATTTGTTACTGTTTCTTTTTGATTACTTATTGTAAACTTATTAGTATATACTGGGTAGGTCTCCTTTGCTACTGTTGTGGCTGGCTTTCCTGTGTATGATTTTATTGTTGTATCATATATATATTGTAACTTTCTCCAAGTTTCTACATTGTTTCCTGCTATCTTTGCATATATTTGTTCCATAGCTGTATTATCTGGATATTTTTTATTAGTTTTAACATAATTTCTTATTGCTTTACTAATTTCGCCTTCTTGAATCGTGTCTGATGATACTATATTTCCATCATTATCTATTGCTTTAAATCCATCTAGTAGCCTTGTTCCTTGTGTATAGTCACCATCTTCTCCCATTACAAAGCCCATAAGCTCATTTTCTGAATATGCTGTGTTATAGTATTTGCCACCATCTTTTGCTAAAGCATTTTTTAATGCTGTAGAACTTGATACAAAGCTTGTAACTTGATAGCCTTTTGGTGATGATCCTATTTCTGAAAATTTATTATTTAAGTTATTTCTGTCAGACCCATTTTCTCCAGCTTTTGAAGTACCTTTCCACTGTGCTGTACTATCTCCATCCTTCCAATATAAACCTCTATTTACCATATCTTGTATACTTGAATATTTTGTTCCATTATATGTTAAATAATCTGTAGGTAAATATTTTTGTCCATTATATTCAAATACTACATAATACCTTTTTAATGGGTTTAATCCTGAAAATTCATAGTAACCATTTTCATCTGTTAATGTTGGGTTAACTTTATGGAATATATTATCATCTGATGGCTGTACTTTATCTGGCACTAATGTTGCTAGTTTATTTGTTGAAGCATCATATAATGATACTTTAATATTTTTAAATACCTTCTCTCCGCTACCTTTTATACCATCATTTTGATCGGTTTTGCCTTGTTCAGAGTCCAACCATACATATCCACCTAATTCCATATAAGTTTTAATTTCTTTATGGTTAGTAAATGTAGCTACAGATGCAGAGCTTTTCGTTATGGTTCCTGTTGTTCCTGTATAACTTGTTTCATAACCTTCTTGTCCTGCCTCTTTTTCTATTACTGTATACTCTAATCCTTCTGGTAGCTTTTCTGCTGTTTTCGATTCTTTATGTTTTAAGGTAAATGTTGCTACACCATTTTTAAAGGTCATATCCCCATACTTTCCATTTATGCTTTTATCACTTAATGTTACTGTAAAGTTAAAGCTTTTATTTTTTTCTCCTAATTCTCCTGTTACAACCTTTTGTACTGATAAATCTCCATAATGTTTGATGTCGTCTTTTTTATTTGTAACTACCGCAACACTAGTTGTTTTTGCTTTTATGGTTCCTGTTTCTCCAGTATATGTTGTTTTATATCCATTTGTATTTGCTTCTGCTTCTACTACTGTGTATGTTATTCCTGCTGGTAGTCTTTCTGCTGTTTTTGACTGTCCATGTTTTAAGCTAAATTTTGCTACACCATTTTCAAAGGTCATTTCTCCATACTTTCCATTTATGTTTTTATCACTTAATGTTACTGTAAAATTAAATGCCTTGTTTGTGTCAATTTTATCCCCTATTACAACCTTTTGTACTGTTAGGTTACCATTGCCAGTAGTTTTATCGTTAGTAAATGCCGCTACACTTGTTTTTTGTTTTGATATTGTTCCTGTTGTTCCAGTATATGTTGTTTTATATCCATCTTTATTTGCCTCTGCTTCTACTACTTTGTATGTTATTCCTACTGGTAATTCAGTTGCTGTTTTTGACTGTCCATGTTTTAATGGAAATTTTGCTACACCATTTACAAAGGTCATGTCTCCATATTTTCCATTTATTTTATTATCACTTAATGTTACTGTAAAATTAAAGTTTTTATTTTTATCACCTGCTTCTCCAGTTACAACTTTTTGTACTGTTAGGTTACCTTTGTCACCGCCTCCGTTATCGTTAGTAACTGTTGCTACACTTGTCTTTTGTTTTGATATGGTTCCTGTTTCTCCAGAATATGTTGTTTTATATCCATCCTTATTTGCCTCTTTTTCTTTTACTGTGTATGTTATTCCTACTGGTAGTTTTTCTGCTGTTTTTGACTGTCCATGTTTTAAGGCAAATGTTGCTACACCATTTTTAAACGTCATTTCTCCGTATGTTCCATTTATGTTTTTATTACTTAATGTTACTGTAAAATTAAATTCTTTATTTTTTTCTCCTGCTTCTCCTGTTACAACCTTTTTTACTGTTAAGTTACCTTTGTCAACGTCTTTATAGTTAGTAACTGTTGCTACACTAGTTTTTTGTTCAGATATTGTTCCTGTTGTTCCAGAATATGTTGTTGTATATCCATCTTTATTTGCTTCTTTCTCTACTACTGTGTATGTTATTTTTTCTGGTAGTTTTTCTGCTGTTTTTGACTGTCCATGTTTTAATGTAAATGTTGCTACACCATTTGTAAACTTCATTTCTCCGTATGTTCCAGTTATGGTTTTATCACTTAATGTTACTGTAAAATTAAAGTTTTTATTTTTATCACCTGCTTCTCCTGTTACAACCTTTTTTACTGATAAAGTTCCATAATGTTTGATGTTCTTTTTATTTGTAATTACCGCCACACTAGTTGTTTTTGCTTTTATGGTTCCTGTTGTTCCAGAATATGTTGTTGTATATCCATTTTTATTTGCTTCTGACTCTACTACTGTGTATGTTATTCCTGCTGGTAAGCCAGTTGCTACTTTCTTTTGCTTATGTTTTAAAGTAAATGTTGCTACACCATTTTTAAATGTCATATCGTCGTATGTTCCAGTTATGTTTTTATTACTTAATGTTACTGTAAAATTAAATGCCTTGTTTGTATCAACATTCTCTCCTATTACAAATTTTTGTACTGTTAAGTTACCGGTAGTAGTTTCTTGCTGTGGTAATTTAATTGTTATCTCTTGCATGTATTGACTTCTTTTTGCTGTTACTGATTCTTGATTTTGGCAATTATATATTTCACTCACAAGTTGCCATTTTATATATGTAGTTTCACCACGTGGATTGTATCTTTGTTCCAATCTGGTGTGTGTAAGGCGTTCTTGATGTCCTGAATAAGAAACGTAAGAACCATCTGCCAACATATATTTAAATGTTACTTTAATTCCATATGTAGTTATCCAGTTTGGATCAGTTTCACTTTTACCTACATTTGGGTTATCAATTACAATTTTAAAGTTTTGACCAGATGAAGGGTACTTTCTTATCTCCCCACTTTTATCTACAAAATATGAATCTGGCGAGAAATAACTTGGTTGTATTCTATTAGAATAAACATTAGGCGCACTTTGTAAATAAAAAGCTTTAATTCTAATATTATTTTTTACTACTTGGTCATTTTTGTTATACCCAATTGCCACTATGTTAGTTATTCCTGAAAACATATTATTTCCAGCATTGTATGTAATTTTGAATGGTCCTATAGTTTCTTCTGAAGTTGTTGTGTTTGTATTGTTTAAAGTAACCTGCACAGATTTTACATCAGTAGCATCATTTGGGTTCATACCATTATTACTTACTTTGCTTTTATAAGCACTATACTTATTTCCCTCTGTAACAAGAGTGCTAGTCGAATGCTCTTGCAAATTCCAAATAGCATTTTGCTTGTCGGCATAACTTGAACCAGATGAATATATATATGCTTCACAATCGCTTAAACTGCCTGAACCAGATTTCTCATAATAAGGCGTACACCAGTAGCCACCGTTTTCTACGGGCCAATTCCTATTCCAAATATCATACGTAAGTCTTTGATCAGGTAAAGTAAACTCGAAGATTTTATCTCTCATTTGTACTATCTCATCATGCGAATATTCCATCGTATTATAGTTATTCCAACGTAATCTTATTCCATGTTGATAGCAGTGAAGCGTGTAGGTAATCCCCGTTTCCTCATCCGTGTATGTAGGGATTCCATCCCATCCTACACCTGTTATCTCAAAAAAACTTGTATCAAGAAGTGTACCATATGATCTGGTACTTACTGCAGTTGATGCACTCCCACTTTTAGTAACAGTAGTACTTTTACTAATAGTTGCTGGTTCTGCTGCTAATAAGTTATTTGATTTATATGCTATTATACCTATTATTCCTGCTATTAGTAACATTACTATTGCTACCCATATTATTATTTTCTTTTTCATCTGTGTTACCTCCTTTCTATTTTTATTACATGTTTTTTTATTTCATATATTCCTATTACTAATATTGCTATTATTCCTATTCCTAACCCTGTGTATTTTATTATTGTTCCTGTTACTGTTGATATTACTATGTCTGCTTTTGATATATCATCTTCTTCTGATTCGTTGTTTCCTGCTACCGAATCTATATCGTTTAAGCCTTGCTCATTATCTGCTTCATATATCTCTGCATTATTGTTTAGTACATTTCCCATGTCTTCTTCTGTTATCTTTTTACTTAATACTAATGTTACTTCTTTACTTTCCCCTGGTTGTATTAATGTGTTTGCTAAACTTGCATTATATACATTTCCATTTTCTGATAAGTACCAGTCTTTATTTAAGTCTGTACTAAAGCTTACTGAACTTGGCAAGTAGTCTACTAGCTTTTTAGCATATCCTGCTACTGCTCCTTCATTGGTTACTACTAGCTTGTACTCTATTACCATACTTGCTTTTCCTACATTTTGACTTAATATTTCTACTTTCTCTATTTTACTATCTTTGTTTGTATATAACTTCGTTCCTATTGTTGGTGTTGTTAGGGTTATTTTGCTTACATATTTTTCTAACCTTAAATCAAATCTTTGTAATTTATATAGGCCTATGTCTATATCTCTTACATTATTTCCATTTACATTTATTACGTTTGTTATTCCTGCTAACCTTTTTTCTCCATTTAATGTTATATTCATTTCTATTGCATCTGAATTTACTCCTGTTTCTATATCTTTGGCTTGGTAAGTTGTTACTCCGTAGTTTGATGAATCGTATACAAATACTACTATGTAACTTCCATTTTGCACATTTGTAATTGCATATTTACCATTTTCATCAGTTAGCACTACTTTGTCTTCGCCTGTGTCACTATCCTTTATAATAGAATTATCTGCACTATTTAATAATGCAACTTGTACATTTGAAAGTAATTGTTCTTCCTCTTCTCTTGCACCATTTTTGTTTTCATCTAGCCATGCTGTTCCTGATATTATATTTCTTGAAGTAGTGCTTCCTCCAGAACCTTCACTTCCTCCCAAGTTTTCATTTCCTTCTGTTCTATCATGAACTTCTTGACTGTACTCTATAACATTTGTTACTTTGTTACTTGTTTGCTCATCAATACCAGTAACATTAACAGTTACATAAGTTGTTACCTCTTTTTCATTACCTTCTGAAATAGTTCCAACTTCAGACCTAATAGTAATATAACTTGTTATTCCCACATTTATATTTCCTAATTCTATTTCAAGTTTATTTTCATCTTGTAACTCTCCTTTAGTATAAGTAATTATTTCACCATTGTTTGTAGTATAAGATATGTCTTCAAGATTAAATTCTTCTGGAAGGTTAATACCAACTTTTACGTTTTGGACATCTGTTCTACCTACATTTCGTACTTCTATTTCATGTGTAACTATTTCGCCTTCTTTTATATATTTAGAATTAGTAATTAAATTAGAAAGCTCAATTTGAGGCTGTTCTACTAATACTTCAAATTCATTAGAATAATGTGTATCTACACCTTCTGCAGTAGCAGTTGTTGTAATAAATACATTTCCTGGTTTTGCTACACCAGTATTTATATAAATATATTTTGTATTTTTTAATGCTCCTAAATCTACAGAAATACTATGGTTATTTTGATTATATGTAATACCATCTGAAGTTCCTTCATCTATAACATCTTCTTTTACTTTTCCGCTTATATAAGTAAACATATCTGGCATTGGTATATTTACTTTTACGTTTTGCGCTGTACTATCCCATTCTAGGTTTTTAACCACTATATAGAATTGTAATTCTTGACCTAATAAATATACTCCCTCTTCACTACCGTTTTTAGTTAACACCATAGTTCTAATACGTAATTTTCCTTCTTGCACATTTTGTAATGTATATTCTACAGGTATTTTATTTTCTAGCTCTTTTGCTGTAATACTTGCATTAATGTTAATTGATTCTGCTAATGATTCCACTGCTGGTTCTACTTCGATGTAAAAATACTTTTCTATGGTTTCCCCTTTAAATAATGTACCGATATCTATTGTTTCGCTTTCTTCTATAGAAGTAGAAAATTCTTGATACTTATATTCTACTAGGCTAGCACCTGTAGGCTTTTTAACAGTAACTTTAACATCAGTAGCATCCATTCCACCAGTGTTACTTACTTTTACTTTCATTTTTACTATTTGGCCTTCTCTAACTGTATCTATTGTTTGGCTTATTTCTCCTTTTAGCTCTGGTCCTTCTCCTGTTGAGGTTGTTATTATTGGTGATGTTTTCGTTTCTGCTATTGTTCCTACTTTTGATACGTTCTCATAATATACTTGATACATTTCTGATGCTTGGTTATTATAGCTTAAGTTTGCTGGTATTTCTATGTTGTATTCAAAATCTATCTTTTCTCCTTGCTCCATTTCATAATTGTTTGTTACTATTAAATATGATTTTGATCCTGTTGTTGCTTGCTCTTTCCAGCCGTTTTCACTATTATTTAACTCTCTTGTTGCATTTGCTTTATCTGAATAATATACTTTATAGTTTTTACTGTCTATTCCTGTTAGTTTTACTGGACTATTTAATTTACTATCAAATGTAGAACCTAAACTTTCTCCTGTTTGTGTGTTCGTGTTTTCTTTACTTGGTATTCTTCCTAGTACTTGTACATTTGTTATTTTATTTCCATAGTTGTTTATTATTTTTCCACTTACTGTTGCTATTTGTTTTTCACTATATGTTTGTAAGTTTGCTTCTACTTCGTTTGCTGAAATTGTCATTATATTTTTTTCATTTTTTGAATAGTTTGATATTCCGTTTGCTGATACTATTCCTACTGGAGCTACTATATTTACTTTTGCTTCTGCTGTTCCTTCTTTATTTTCTGATACACTATTTTCATTTGTGTATGTCATTTTTATTTCTTTACTTCCACTTGTTGCTAATGTATCTACTGTTAGGTTTGTATCTAATAGTAGTATAGCTCCCTTGTAGTCTGCGTTTTCTACATAGTCGGTTTGACTTCCTGTTAATTCTACTTTTATTACTATACTTTCATTTTCTTTTTCTTGTTTTATTTCTTTTATTTTTAATCCGCCGTCCATTAATAAGCTACTCTTATTGATGTCTACTTTACTTATTTGACTTGGCATTTTTATTTTTAATGTTGGGTTTTTGTATAGGGCATTTTCTGTGCTAGATATATCTAATGTTGCTCTTATTTCTACATTTTCATTTACTACTGCTGTTGATAGGTTCTCTTTTCCTGCTTCTATACTTAACTGGGCTTTTGTTGTTACTTCTTTTAAGTTTATAGCTTGTTCTACTTTTTGTTTTACATTGTTGTTCATTGCATTTTCTACTGTTACATTTAATGTTTTAAATGTTTTCATTTCATTTAATGTAATGCTTTTATTATGACTTAATGCTCTTTTTAATGTTATGCTTAATGTTCCTTCTTCTACTGGACTACTTGTTTTTATTTGTACTTCTTGCACTCTTCTTTCTGCTATGTTTAATACATAATTTCCGTTTTCTATTGTTAAGTCTGGATTTGTTTGTGTTTCTTCTTCTTTATTTTCTTCTTCAGTTTCTTTATTGTTTTCTTCTTTGTTTTCTTTTGTTACTGATTTTTCATCTATTGTTGCTATTGTACTTCCATCTGCTCTATTTATTGTAATGCTTCCTTCTTGCCCTAATATTTTTGTAAATATATTTTGTGGTACTACTATTTCTTTTATATAGCTTCCTGTTCCTACTTGGGTTTCTTCTTCTTTTGCATTTTTATAGCTTTCTGTTCCTGTTAAAAACTCTATTTTATTGTTTAATTCTTTATTGTTTACTTTTACTGCATATTTTGTTTCATATTCTGTTTCTAAATTTGCTTGTTTATTTTGAGCTACTTTTTCATAGTTTGCATATATATTTCCTTTATTTACACTGTTTGTAGCAGAAACTTCTAAATCTGTTAAAAGTCCTTTTTCTTCTTTTTCTTTATATGTAACTTTATTAGTTCCTTCTACTGCTGTTTCATTTGTATTTTTTAATATAACTTTTGCTTGTATGTTTGATTCTGCTTCAAATGTTTTTTCCTTCATGCTATCATATAGCTCTTTTCCTTTATATATGAAGTTTACTAAATATTCATCTGTTCCTTCTTTGTTGTTTGCTATTTTTCCTTCTGCATTTTCTTTGTTTTCTACTTTTATGCTTACTGTTTTTGCTTCTTTATTGTATTCATAATTTTCTTTACTAAATTCTGTTCCTGTTTGATCATTGTTTGTATTTGTTGTTTGGTTTGCTACTACTGTTACTTCCTCTGGTAATGTTCCTTCCATCTCTGGCACTTGCATTTGTATTTCTGTTTTTGAAACTGGCAAATTATGGTCTTTTATTTTACTACTTACTGTAGTTTGTACTAAAACACCATAATTTTCTCCTTCATTAAATGGGATGTATTTTGTTACTTTACTGCTTAACTCTAAACTTGTTTGCTCTTCCCAAATAATTTGGTTATTTATTGTTTTTGTTATTGCTACTTCTTTTCCGTTTGCATCTATATATGTTCCATTAAATGTTACCGCAGAAATTTTTTCAATAAAGTCTTTATCTACTTGATTTGACTCTTTTATTTTTATTGGTAGTGCTATTTCTATTTCACTTCCACTACCTATTTGTTTTAATTTTACTTGTCCTTCGGTAGCACTTTGTATCATGTCATTTTTTAGGTTACTTGTGTCTATTTCATAGTTAGCAGTATTTGATATGTTAACTGTACCATTTTTTAAGTATCCTGCATTTTTTACAGCTACCTTTAAATACATTTTTGCTTGATCTGCTACTTTATATGTTTTGCTATGTGTGTTTCCTTCTAAATAGCTATCAAATGTTACATTTGCGTGATTTGTTTTGTTGTTTTGTTCTGGCATTTCTACTGCTATTACACTACCTGCTATACCAGCAAAGTTTGTGCATACTAATAAAATAGTGGTAAATAATGCGATTATTCTTTGTTTTGTTTTCATTTTAACCTCCTAAAAAATTAAACTCATAGTATTATTATACGACATTTTTGCCAATTTTTCAATGGTTTTAAAGTATATTTTCCAAAATATGTGAATTTTTTTAAGTTTTTTCTTAATTTTTATATGGTTTGCTGTGAACCTATTGAAAATACTGGGCATAAACATCCTATAATACAATTTTAGCATTTTATATATTTTTTGCAATAGTTGTTAATTGCCAAAATTGTCGAAAAATGGAAAATATTTTACGGAAGGTCGTTTTATGGTTCAAATATTAAATTTTTGTTACAAATTTATTACCAATTTACAAAAATTTTAATTTTTGTATTTATTGTTAACATAATTTAATTTTATATATTTTTAAATTTTTAGTAACATTTTTTTATCATTTGAATATATATATTTATAAAGATTAGTGTATATAAAAAGGGAGGATTTTTTATTGGATAATAATATTGATATGGCAAAGCTTATGGAGATGCTTTCTAAAATGGATAAAGCAGAATTACAACAGGGAATTGCTAAATTAAATCAAATGATGAGTAATGAGGATAAGGCAAAAATTATAAATGAGTTTAAAAAGAAAAATTAATAAAAAAGAATGAAGGTTATATTATGAGTGAAGATATGTCAGATATTATGCAAAAAATGAATGACATGATAAAAAATAATCAAATACCAGATAATATTAAAAGTATTTTAAATAATTTAAGTTCTAATAATAGTGGTGATATATCTTCTAATTCCGCTGACCAAGCTAGGAATGGACATAGTGAAAGTAATAGTGATAACAATTCTAATAATCAGTCAGATGCGTTTAATATTGATATGGATACTATGATTAAAATGAAGTCTATTATAGATAATTTAAATAGGCAGGCAAATGATCCTAGGTCTAATTTATTAAGGTCTTTAAAGCCGTATTTAAATTCTTCTAGAAAGGATAAGGTGGACCAGTATATTAAGCTTTTTAGCATGGGAAAGGCTTTTGAAATAATGAATCCATTAGGGGGTAAAAAGGATAAATGATGTATGGCTATCCATTTTTTAGTTTTCCTCGTTTTAGGAAATACTATTCTTATGGTTATAATAATTCATATTCTTTTAATGGTAATTTACCTAATTTACCTTCTAATTATAATGAAAAAAGTATACATAAGGTAGAGGTGCAAGATAAGTACAAAAAAAATGAAGCAAATAATGATGCTCCACTTTTTGAAGTTTTTGGTTTAAAATTATATTTTGATGATGTTTTAATTATTTCTCTTATTTTCTTTTTATACCAAGAAGGTGTGCAAGATCAATACCTTTTCACCGCTTTAATTTTACTATTGTTAAGTTAAAAAAGAAAGCATTATATTATTTTTGTATTGTTTATTTTGAAAACAAAAAGTTTGGCAATATTGTTTATGTTATAATAAAAGAATATAAATTAGTTTTTGCAGGCGAGTAGGGTAATCTCACTTTAGTGAGGGCGCTGCGAGCCGAAAAAACAATTTATATTCTTTTATATTTTGCGAGCAAGAAAATAATATAATGCTTTCTTATTATAAAAAATATCATAAAAGGTATTTACTCTAGCACAACTTCCTCATCCTCATTAACATAGGCACAAGTTTTTATTTCTTCTTGTATTTCTTCTTTTTCTATTTGCTTTACAATATTGGCTATTCTAATTTGTACAGATTCTATTGATGCTGCTGCAATTATTGCCTCTTTGTTTCCTTTTGCACCAGCATGTGCCATACCCCTTAATATACCAAGCACTACTATGTTTTCACCTGCTAGTACTTCTGCGCCAGCATTTACATCACCTAGTATTACTAGGCTTCCTTCAAATTCTATTTTTTGACCTGACCTTAAAGACCCTCTATGGAATTTTGTTTCAGATGTAGCAATTTCTTTACTAAAACTTTTTTTAATTCCATGTAATCCTAATATTTTAGGGCTGTCAAAGTTTATGTCTACTGGAAGTACCTTTTGAATTTCCTCTTGTATTTGTTCCATTTCTTCGTTTTTAAAGACTTTACCAGTAATAAAAATAGGTGTAGTGTCTTCTTTGTACAATTTTTTTAGTTCTGTTAATTTCTTTTTTAATTCTTGTAATATTTGCTTTTGTTCTACATCATTTTCTATTTTTATAATTACTTTGTCTTTTTTGGTTTGTATACTAATATTACTTTTCATTTTTTACTTTTCCTTTCTTTATTATTTTTATCTTGTTAATTGTGTGCTTGGAATGGCTGTTATATCTTCTGTTACTTTTTTTGTATTCATTCCAAAATATTCTTTCATTATTTCTTTTGCAGTAGGTGCTACATTACCACCAGAACCTGCGCCTTCTATTAAAACTACTACTGCAATTTCTGGGTCATCATAAGGTGCAAATCCTGCAAACCATCCATTAACTTGGTTTTTTACATTTGTTTCTACTGAACCTGTTTTTCCTGCTATATCCATTCCAAAGTCTGAAAATATATAGTATGCTGTTCCTCCATATTCACTAGTAACGCCTTTCATTCCTTTTTGAATTGCTTCTATAGTTCCTTTTTTTAAATTTAAGTCTTTTACATTACTAGTATCATCAATTCCTAATTTTTTGTTTACATCTGCTTCTATTTGTTGTTTGTTTACTTGCTTTCCATCTACTGACGTAATAGATTTTATTAGTGTAACATCTACTTTATTTCCACCATTTGCTATCATACTAATATACCTTGCTATTTGAATTGGGGTATATAAGTTATAGCTTTGCCCTATAACTGCTGATAAAGTATCTCCAAATTGCCATTCTTGGTTTGTGACTTCTTTGCAATATGATTTTAAGTCTACTATTCCTGTTTCTTCTCCTGATAGTTCAATTCCGGTTTTAGAGCCTAATCCGTATGCTTTTGCGTAATTAATTACTGGATCTATTCCCATGCGGTAACCTAATTCATAGAAGAAGTAGTTACATGATTTTTGTATGGCTTGTGATAGGTTTAATGAGCCATGCCCATAATGGTATTGTGTATAGTACCAACATGCTGGGTGATACCCTCTTGGGTAAACTCCTGTGTCATAAATTCTGCTAGATGTTGTTATTGTATTTGTTTCTAATGCGGCTGTTGCTACTACCATTTTAAATATGGACCCCGGTGAATAGCTTCCTGAAATAGCTCTGTTTAATTGATTTTTATTTTTGTTATATTCAGCAAGTTTTTCGGTTGATATTCCTTTAACAAATAGTTCTGGCTCATAGTCTGGGTAGCTTGCCATTGCTAAAACTTCACCAGTTTTTATATTCATTACAATTGCAGATCCTGCTTTTGCATTATATTTTTTTCCGTATTCACCTTTTGCTATTTTATTTATATTGTTTTTTAGGGCATCTTCTACTGCTTTTTGTAAGTTTGCATCAATTGTTAATGTAACATCTGCCCCTTTTACCGCTTCTTGAGTAACATATTCTCCTGTAATGCTTCCATCAACTGACATATCTATTTGCCTTATGCCATCTTGTCCTTTTAAATATTCTTCTAATGAATATTGTATTCCTGACTTTCCTATGAAGTCATTTATATCATAGGTGTCTTTTTTTTCTTGATATTCTTCTTGAGATATTGCTCCAACATAACCTAATATGTGTGATGCTAAATTTCCGTAAGGGTAAATAACAATTGGCTCTGTAATAACTGCTGCACCCGGAAAATAACTGCTTTGTTCTTTTATTTGGCTTACACTTGCGCTACTTATGTCTTTTGATATTGTTATTGGTTTTATATTGCTAAACCCATCTCTTGTTATTTCATACCTTACTACCATAATTTTTCTGGCTTTTTGAGGGTTTTGTTCTTGTATATCATATTTTTCTTTTAATGTTTCAAATGCTTGCTGTGCTGTAGCATTTTCATCAATACCGTTTTCTTGTTTCCATTTTTCTAATTGTTCATTTTCTAATTTAAAGTTATATGGGTTAACCGTAATTGGTAAATTGTCTATATATTTATCTTTATTTTTTTCTAATAATTCTATTAAGTTTAATATTGTTTTATTAAATGTTTGATTACCAATTTTAGTTTTATATAATTCTAAACTAAATCCAATTTTAGTTGTTACTAACTTATTACCAGAGCTATCTGTAATGTCTCCTCTTGCGGCTTTTAGTGTGGTTTCTCTGGAAAGCCTAGTATTAGAGGTTTGCCTATATTCTTCTCCATGTACAATTTGTAAATTAAAAAGCTGAATTATTAAAATAATACCTATAATATATATTATGGTATTTAGTATGTTGTATCGTAATTTTTCATTGCTTTGTTTTTGCGAGTTCAACTTTTTAATTCACCTCTTTTCATTTTATTTAATAGTATCTAGTTAAAATAGTTTTGGTTTTGAATTGCCTTTCTACTAATGATCCTAATTTATGAATAATTGGATATAGTATTATAGATAGAATAACGTTAAATAGGCTTTCTATTAATAGTATTTTTAAAAAGGTTAATATCTCTATATTAATGCTCCACCTTATAACTTGAAATGCATACATGCCTATTTCATAAATAATAGTGCTTACTGCTATCATTAGCATAATTGTAAGACGGCTATCTTTTGAAAAATTTTTATCTACATATTCTGCTAAAAGCCCTATTAAGCCTAACATAACGCCGGACATTCCAATTGATTTTCCTATTAAGAAATCTATATAAATGCCAAATATAATCCCACATACAAGGCCTACTTTTTTACCAATAAATAGCCCTATCCATAAAACAAAAATAACAAATAAATTTGGCATTACTCCATTTATTGTAAACCATGTAAAAAAATTTGACTGTAAAAAGTATATAATAAAAAATGTAATTATAATTCCAATTGCAGTAATAATTTTTTTCAACTGGTTCACCTACTTTCTTAAAATAATAGCAAATTTATTCTTCTACTTGATTTGTAATAACTAAAACTGTTTCTAATTTTGAAAAGTCAACTGCTGTTTCTACATAGGCATATCTATCAATACTATTTTGTGTGTTAACTACTTGCTTTATTATGCCTATATGAATTCCTTTTGGATATATACCACCAAGTCCAGAGGTTTCTATATTGTCTTTTTCAAGTATTGTTGCGTCTGTTGGAATATATGTGGCTTTTAAAAGGTTATTGCTTTCTAGAGTTCCGCTAACAATAATTCCTTCTCTTGATGTACTAATGATACTACTTACAGATGTTGATGGGTCTATTATGGTTTGTACTTTTGCAGTGTTTGCAGTTACTGAAATAACATAGCCTACTAACCCTTGGTCTGCAATTACAGTCATTTTGGGTTTAATACCATCTTTTTCGCCAACATTTATTATAATTGTTTTTGTAAAATTATTAATGTCCCTATTAATAATATAAGCTGGAATTGACTGATATTCTGGATATTTATCTTTTAAATTTACATATTCTTTTAATGTTTGGTTTTCAGACTTTATAATTTCAAGTTCTCTTAATGACTGCTCTAATTCGCTATTTTTTTGTTTTAAGCTTTCATTTTCTGATTTTAAACTTTCTAGCTCTTTAAAAAAGCTGTCATTGCCTGCTATTTTATTTTTTAAGTAAGTAAGACCGTTTTGAATGGGCATAACAA
This sequence comes from uncultured Clostridia bacterium, assembly GCA_947623555.1. Lineage (GTDB taxonomy): Bacteria > Bacillota > Clostridia > TANB77 > CAG-508 > CAG-273. The sequence continues at coordinate 32,074 of CANQGW010000005.1, read as the reverse complement.
TACTACTTAAGACATTTTCCAAATAAGAAACTTTTTGAATATCTGTATTTGATAAAATAACAACTAATATTAAAATAATAATTGTTATTATTATTCCAATAATTCCTGTTTTTTTGTTTTTATACATAGGATATTTTCTCCTTATTTCTTACCCATATTAATTTAGGCATTTATAACTATGCCTTTATTTTCTTCTTGAGCTTGTTAAAACTGAACGTAATTTTTCTAGGTCTTCTAGTGTTTTTTCTGCTCCCCTTGCTACACATTCTAATGGATTTTCTGAAACATATACTGGCATTTCAGTTCTTTGTGCTAATAATTCGTCAAAGTTTCTAATTAATGCCCCTCCACCTGTTAGTACTATTCCTTTTTCCATAATGTCTGATGCAAGTTCTGGTGGTGTTTTTTCTAGTGTTTGCTTAATTAAGTCTACAATTTTTTCAATTGATTCTTCCATTGCTTCTTGTACTTGAGTAGAGTTAATTGTTTTTACTTCTGGAAGCCCTGTTGTTAAGTTTCTTCCCCTTATTTCCATTTCTTCTTCTGCTAAAAGTGGTTTTGCGCATCCTATTTTTATTTTTATTTGTTCTGCTGTTGTTTCTCCTATGGCTAAATTCATTTCTTTTTTTACATAATTTACAATATCTTCGTTTAGCTCATCTCCTGCTATTCTTAAAGAATTGCTTACTACAATTCCACCAAGCGAAATAATGGCTACTTCAGTAGTTCCTCCACCTATGTCTACAATAATGCTTCCTGTTGGTTCTGATACTTCTAAATTAGCCCCTATAGCTGCTGCCATTGGTTCTTCTATTAAATATACCTCTTTTGCACCTGCCTGCATAACCGATTCTTCTACTGCTCTTTCTTCTACTTCTGTAATTCCTGATGGTACACCCACTACTACTCTTGGCCTTCCTGCATTATATCGTTGGCATACTTTTTGTATCATGTTTTTAAGCATTAATTGCGTAGCTGTAAAGTCGGCTATAACTCCATCTTGCATTGGTCTAATTGCTAAAATATCTTCTGGGGTTCTTCCTAGCATTTCTTTTGCTTCTTTTCCAGTTGCTAAAATAGTTTGAGTGCTTTTTTCAATTGCTACTACAGATGGTTCGTTTAGCACAATTCCTTTTCCTTTTAAAGTAATAATAATATTAGCAGTTCCTAAATCTACCCCTATATCTTTTGAATTTAAACCAAATAAGTTCATGTTATTCTTTCATCCTTTCTTTTAATAGATATGATTTTATACTTGCATATTGATTTTCTCCAATAACAATATGATCTAACAGTTGTATACCAAGTATATCGCATGCTTTTTCTAAATTTTTTGTGAATTCTATATCTTGTTTGCTTGGTGTGGCATTTCCACTTGGGTGATTATGTACTATAATAATTTTTGTAGCATTTCTTTTTATTGCTTCATGCAATATATCCTTTATTTCTACATGTGCAGAGTGTGTACCTCCAAGAGAAATGGTTTGTATTTTCATTATTTCATTTTGGGAATTTAATATAACTACTTTCACTATTTCTTTTTTTTCAAGCTTTAGTTCGTCCATTAATAAGCCTGCTATATCTTGGGGAGTCTTTATTTTTATTTTTGAAATATCTATTGGCCTTGAGATCCTTTTTGCAAGTTCACATACTGCTTTTATTTGTATTGCTTTAACTTTGCCAATTCCGTTGATTTTAGTTAGTTCTTCAATAGATAATTCTTGCAAAAATTTTATATTGCTTTTTTTAAAATTTGTTTCTTGTCCTAGTGAAAGTATTTTTTGAGCTAGCGTAACCGAGCTTTCTTCTTTTGTTCCACTTTTTATGATAATCGCTAGTAATTCTGCATCAGATAATGCATCTTCTCCGTACATTTCTAATTTTTCATAAGGTCTTTCTGAAATTGGGAGCTCCTTCATTTTAATTGACATAATTACACCTTCCTTTATGTAGTGCCCCCAAAAATAATTTTTGAATTAAATTAAAGTTTTAAAGACTTTAAATAAAGTATTTTCCCCTATTCTTTTTTTATTCATTTGTGACTAAACTTTTTTGTAAATAAAAATTGCTAAAACTATACCTATTATACTTGCAATGTTAATTTTAAATACAAGACCAAAAGTTAATTTAATAACATTTAAATCAAGTTCTACTGGGTTACTTAAACCAAAGTTTTGCCCATAGGCAAGCCATGATAAGAAATCAACATGTGCTGCGAGTTCACCGAAGCAAGCCTCCTACTACAATACCACTTAATATAAACAATATTAATATCCATATACTTTTGTCTCTAAATGCCATTTATTTTTCCTCCTTGGTAACTTGTTTTCTTTTTTCTTCATAGCTAGTATTATATATGCAAAGAGTAATTTTTTCAAGATAATTCTTATATTTTTCCTATAAAAGTATTTTCTTTTTATTTTATTTGTGTTATAAATAGATTTAAACTTTATAAATATGCTTATAATTTAAAACTTCCATAATTTGATGGTTTCATTTTTATTTAAGCAGTAGTATAATATTATTAAAGATAATGTATTTTGGAGGGCATTTAATGAAATTTGAAAAACTAAATGAAAATAAAATAAGGATAATTTTGACAATGGAAGATTTAACAGAAAAAAATATTGATTTTCATTCTTTTATGTCTAATAGTATTGAGTCACAAGATATTTTACTTGATATGTTAGAAGAGGCTAAAAAGCAAACTGGCTTTGACCCAGAAAATTTTAATTTAAAAATTGAAGCTTTGGCAATGGCAGATACTAATTTTGTTTTTACTATTACTAAAGTTTTTCCAGATGCAGAAACTGAAAAGGGCTCTAAAAGAAAATTTGTTGTTAGAAGAAAAACTGTTACACCTTCTACTAATACAACTCAAATTGTATATATGTTTAATTGCTTTGAAGATTTTTGTGGTTTTATGCAGTTCTTACAAAAAAATAATTTGAGTGAATGTATAAATAATATTGCTGATTCTATTTTGTTATATAGTTATAAAGAAAAATATTATTTAATATTAGATCATATTATAACAGATGCTAGGTTTAGAATAAAATTTTACTCTAGTATTACTGAATTTGCTAAATGCATTACTAATTCCAAAATTTTTGCAAGTAAGTTAAAAGAATGTGGATATTTAATTATGAAACATAATGCTTTAAAAATTGGTTTTGAGCATTTTGCTAAATAGCTAATTTAAAAGGCATACCAAAATATGGTATGCCTTTTTATTTTGTAAATAATTTTTATTATTTATTTTGGATTATGTATACTGATTTAGTATACATAATTTTGTGGGTTATATAAAACTCCATTAACTCTTACTTCTAAATGTAAATGTGGTCCTGTAGAATTACCAGTAGAACCTACCTTTCCAATTACTTGCCCTTGTGCTATTGACTGACCTTTAGAAACATTTAGTTGACTGCAGTGTGCGTAAAGTGTTTGTACCCCATTTCCGTGTGAAATAAGTATCATATTACCATAAGAACCGCTATAACCTGCTGACGCAACAGTTCCTGCTGCAGCTGCTTTTATTGGAGTACCAGAAGGTGCTGCAATATCTAACCCCCTATGTGGTGTGCTACGTATGCTTTCTCTGCTACCAAACCTTGACATAATAATTCCTGAAATTGGCCTTATTAGGCTTACACCAAGGTTTACTTTTTTACTTGAACTGCCTGATACATAGCCAGATGAAGCTGTTGAAGCATATACAACAGTTTTTTGTGGTTGAGCCTCATATAGTTTAGAAACGCATTTTTCTACTGATGTAAATTTTTTAAGCTCTGTATCGTATTTTTCTACTATACCAATATCATTTTTATTAACGCTGTTTTTAGACTTTAATTGTTTTACTACTTTTTCTGCTTCATCAAAACTAGATACGTAAACTTTTTCTTTGCTATCGTCTGTAATGGCATAATATTTATAATATTGTGTACTGTTTTGTGTAACTTTTTCATATATTTCATCATCATTTGCAGTTATGCCTTTTTTTAATAAGCAAAGCGTATATTCAGGTACAGCACTTATTTGCCTAAATGCTATTTTCTCTTCTGCTTCGCCATCCATATATTTATTAATTTTGTTTTGAAGTTCACTTTTATTTTCAGTATAGCCTATTAGTTCCCCATTTAAAGTAACTGAATATGTTGGCTTATAGAAAAATGCAATTGCTCCTACAATAAGAATAGCAGAAACTACTGTTATTGTAATTACTTTTACAGAGGTTCTAAAAAACATAGCGAATTTTTTTAAAGTACTAATTTTAAACACTCCTTACTTTTTTAATATGTTAATATTTTATACTATTTTTTAAAAAATTACAAGATATTTTTAAAATTTATTTTTTAGGCTTTGCCTTCTTCCGTAAGACGTATTATTGTTCTTATGAAACTTTGTTAGCTTAATTTTAAAGCTACTTTTTTTAATTGCAACTAAAAAAAACTCTTACTATTTTTTGTAAGAGTTTTTTATTTTAATGTTATTGTTTATAAGTATTAATATGTTTTTATTATTGTTGTAATTCGTCCTTTACAGTTTGTATTTCTGTTACTGTTGCTTGTTGTGCAGGTTGATAGTAACCTTTTGTTTGTGCTACTTTAAATAACTCATATTGAAAACTTTCGTCATTATTTCTTATTTGTTGTAATGTTTGCCTTAATTGCATATTTTCAGCTTCTGTAATGGCTGTTTGGTAAGCTGTTAAATCAGATTTAACTCCACTTAATATATCGTTTACCATTGTTTTTTCGTCCATAATTTTAACCTCCTTTTATTTTAGTTGTTTAAAAAAGATAATAATTTTTGTTTAGTATTTAGTGCATCTTGTGCAGATTTTGCAAATATTTGCTTAATTTGTGGATCCACTGCTTGTGATGAAAAAGTATTTAGTTTTTGGTATGCAGTTTCATGAGCCCCTATTAAATGCCTTAAATGTTGTAATTCTAATTGATTTAAGTTTGCCATTTTTATCCTCCCTTTCAAAAAAATATCTATTTTTATTATGGCACTTTTAGAAATTTTTATACATCAAATACGTTTAATATAAATATTTATGTAAAAAAAATATAAACTATTTTTTTATAGGTAATTAACCTTAAAAAATAGTTTATCTCTTTTTACTTATTTTTAATCTATTACTTCTAGTCCAGCAAATTTTGCCATTAACCTTTTATGTCCTGACTTATCGAAGTCAATGTCTAATTTATAATCGTCCCCTTCTTCTTCTATTTTTTGAATAGTTCCTTCACCAAATTTTTTGTGGTAAATATGCATTCCTTCTTTATATTGCGTTATATCTACCTCGCTTTGCGCCTTTTTTTGATTTAATGAATTTAAAAAACTTTCTGCTGTTCTAAACTGAAAACTTGGTATTGCTTTTTTATTTATGTTTACCTTTTCTTGTTCGTCAAACGTATATGTTTTAATTTTGCTAGAATTATGTCTACCGTATTCCCATTTGTATTCTGTATCTTCAAAGCTTTCTTCCTCATCTTGCATAGTAGCATTTAATAGCTCTTCTGGTATTTCTTTTACAAACCTAGAAACTGCATTATAGCTTGTAGAGCCAAAAATTGTTCTGTGTTTGCTACATGTTAAATATAAAAATTGTTTTGCCCTTGTAATTCCTACATAAAATAAACGCCTTTCTTCTTCAAGCTCTTTTGGCTCACCTATTGATTTATATCCAGGAAATATACCTTCTTCCATTCCTACTAAAAATACTACTGGAAACTCTAATCCTTTAGCACTATGTAAAGTCATTAATGTAACACTGTTTTCCTCATCTTGCATTTCGTCAATATCACTTGATAATGTTATACTTTCTAAAAATTCTTCTAAACTATTATCAGCAGATTCTTCCTCAAATTCAATTGCTACTGTTAAAAACTCTTCCAAGTTTTCAATTCTGCTTTCTGCCTCAACTGTGTTTTCATTTTCCAATGCTTTTGTATACCCAGACTTATTTAACACTTCTTTTAGTAATTCTGATATACTTAAGTCTTGTTTTTTTAGTCTTAAGTCTTCAATTATGTTAACAAATTCATCACTATTTGCTTTTATCCTATTTAAACCATATTCGTCTGCATGCTTAATTATTTCATACATGGATATTCCTAAATTATCAGACATTTGCGATATATTATCTAAACTAGTCTTGCCAATACCACGCTTTGGTTCATTAATAATTCTTTTTAGTGATATATTATCTGATGGGTTTTGAATTAACCTTAAATAACTAATTGCATCTTTTATTTCTTTTCTTTCATAGAATTTAACTCCACCTACTACTTTATATGGAATGTCTTCCCTTCTTAATATATCTTCTATTGCCCTTGACTGTGCATTCATTCTGTATAAAATAACAAAATCTTTTGGCTTTAAATATTCTTCTGTTTTTAGGTGCTCTATTTGCTCTACAATATACCTTGCTTCATCATATTCGTCTTCTGACTGATATAAACATGGAATACTGCCCTGCTCGTTTTGGGTCCATAGCTTTTTTTCATATTTATTTTCGTTATGCTTAATAACTGCATTTGCAGCTTTTAAAATATTACCTGTGCAACGATAATTTTGCTCTAGTTTGATAATTTTAGTCCCCGGAAAGTCTTTTTCAAAATTTAAAATATTAGTAATATCTGCTCCTCTAAAGCTATATATTCCTTGGTCATTATCACCTACTACAGTAATATTTCCAAAGCGTGAAGCTAATATTGAAACTAATGTAAATTGTGCTTTATTTGTGTCTTGATACTCATCTACTAAAACATACTCAAACTTTTCTGTATAGTACCCTAAAACATCTGCATTATTTGTTAAAATTTCAATGGTGTAATTAATAATATCATCAAAATCAATAGCATTGTTCTCTTTAAGCCTTTTTTGGTATAACTCATATACTTGTCCTATTCTTTCTTTTCTATATTCCCCAGCATATTTAGTTTGGTATTGTTTAGGTGTTAGCATTTCATTTTTTGCATTACTAATTTCTGATAATACACTTCTATCTGTAAACATTTTATCGTCTATATTTAAAGTTTTTAAACATTCTTTTATAACTGTTCTTTGGTCAGATGTATCAAATATTAAAAAAGATGTATCAAATCCAATTCTATCTATATATTTTCTTAATATTCGTACACAAATAGAGTGGAATGTACCCATCCACATTTCTTGTGCTACATTTCCAACAATTGCTTCTACCCTTTGTTTCATTTCGTTTGCTGCTTTATTAGTAAAAGTAATTGCTAAAATGTTCCATGGTTTTACATGTTTTTCTGATATTAAATAAGCTATTTTATGTGTTAAGACCTTTGTTTTACCACTTCCTGCTCCTGCAATTACTAGGCATGGTCCTTCCGTTTGTAGTACTGCTTCTTTTTGTTTATCATTTAGTTCTTCTAATAAATCTTTCATTTTTTATTTTGTTCCCTTCTAATTTTAATATGTTATAACTTTTCTATTAATTTTTCTAAACATTTATTAATTTCTCTAGCACATTCTTCATATACTTCTAATGTATAGCCCCATGGGTCTTTTATATTTGGATCATCTTTTATTCCTACATATTCTTTTAAAGTAAATATTTTATCTTTTAAATTTTCATAATTACTTAAAACTATATTTTTATGTGATGTTGTTGCACATAAAATAAGATCCATTTCTTCTATATTAGAAGAAAATATGTTAGTTGCTCTATGATTTGTTAAGTCTATTTTATATTCTTTCATTGTTTCTATTGCATTTTCTGTTGGGAAATCTCCATTATATGCAGATATTCCACATGAGTATACTTGTATATTGTATTTATTTTTTTCTTTTAACATTTTTTCAAGCATTGCCTGTGCCATAGCACTTCGGCAGGTATTACCAGTACATATAAACATTATTTTCATTAGTCTTCTCCAAATTTCAATATGTACTATTTTATCATAATAGATTTTTTTATACAATTAATATTTTTATTTTTTTATTGCCTATATTATTTTGCCTTTATCCGGCAATGGTCATTGCTAAAATTCCTAATAATAAGCCTATTATGTTACCTATTGCTGTTATTTTACCTTGGTACAATTTGTTTGACTCTGGAATAAGTTCACCAGATACAATGTAAATCATAGCACCTGCTGCATAACCTAAACACATAGCAATTACTTTTTGTGATATACCTCCTATTAAAGAGCCAAAGAATGCGCCTATACCTGTTGTAATACCGGATAAAATAACATAAAAAATAACTCTGCTAGCCTTCATTCCTCCATTTTTCATAGGAACCGCCATACTAATTCCTTCTGGAACATCGTGCAAGCAAATAGCAATTGCGAGTGAAAGCCCAAGTGTTAGGGAAGCTTCAAATCCAGAGCCTATAGCCAAACCTTCGGGGAAATTATGTAAAGCAAGCCCTATGCTAACAATAATACCTGTTTTTAATAATGAGTTTTTATTATATGTTCTTTTAGAGTTAAATTTTTTGTCAATTATAAATTCACAAAGTATCATTGTTAATATTCCTAGAAAAATTCCTAAAAATATGCTAGGAATTGATGCTAACTTAAATGCCTCTGGTAATAAATCAAAGCATACAATTGCGATCATAAGTCCTGAAGCAAAAGCTAAAATAAAACTTAAAAATTTTTTAGAAGGATTATTAAATTTAACACCTATAATTCCACCAATTGTAGTACCAAATGTGCCAAAAAATAGTCCTATTAGAGTGGTTTTGATAATTTCATTCAAAATAAAAACCCCTTTTCAAATAATTTTTTGTATAAGGTTATATGGTCTACTCTGTTACTATGTGTAGCAATAATTTTTATTGTTTCCATTTTTGTGTTTTTAATCAATAAAAAATACAAGAACTTTATTAGTCTTGTATTCTTTATTTATAATATATTTAAAATTTTTCTAAAAATGCATATTTTTATTATTCTTCTTCATTTCCTTTTAACTTTTCTGCTGTATCTGCTGTTATTAAACTATCTATCATTTCGTCTAAATCACCATTTAAAAAGTTTTCCATTTGATAAATAGATAGCCCTATTCTATGATCTGTAATACGCCCTTGTGGATAGTTATATGTTCTTATTTTTTCGCTTCTATCTCCACTACCTACTTGGCTTTTTCTAGCATTTGCTACTTGTGCATCTTGTTTTTGTTTTTCTTGCTCATATAATTTAGAACGAAGTAGCCTCATAGCATAATCTCTGTTTTGAAATTGTGATCTTTCTGTTTGGCACTCTGCTACCATTCCTGTTGGAACATGTATTAAACGAACTGCAGATGATGTTTTATTAATATGTTGTCCTCCTGCCCCTGATGCCCTAAATACTTCCATTTTTATATCTGCTGGATTTATATCTATTTCTACATCCTCTACTTCTGGTAAAACTACTACAGTAGCTGTTGAGGTATGTATCCTTCCACTTGCTTCTGTGTCTGGTACCCTTTGCACACGGTGTACTCCACTTTCAAATTTAAGTCTGCTATATGCACCTTTTCCAGTAATCATAAACGAAACTTCTTTGTAACCGCCAAGCCCTGTTTCGTTTTCATTTAAAATTTCTAACTTCCAATGCTTTTTTTCTGCATACATAGAATACATTCTAAATAAAGTACCTGCAAATAATGCTGCCTCTTCTCCTCCTGCACCTCCACGAATTTCACAAATAACGTTTTTGTCATCATTTGGGTCTTTTGGAATTAATAATATTTTTATTTCTTCTTCTAGTTTTGGCAATTTTTCTTTATTTTCTTGTAATTCCATTTCAGCTAATTCTTTCATTTCTGGGTCATTTAGCATTTCTTTTGCTTCTTCTATATCATTATTTACTTTTTTATATTCTTTGTATTTTAATACAACTGGCTCTATGTCTGCATGTTCCTTCATTAAAGCTTTCCACTCTTCTTGCCTACTTATTATTTCTGGGTCACTTATTTTTTTTGTAATTTCTTCGTATCGCTTTTCTACCTCTTCTAATTTTTGAAACATATATAATCTCCTTGAATTTATTTTTGACTTTATTATTATAACTTAAAATCGTAGTATTTTCAAGCTGTATTTATAATTCTATTAAATTATATTCTATGTTTAAATCATCTAAAGTTTGTTTTTCTCTTTTTGTACATGTAAATAAAATAATTTGATGATTTTTGCATTGCTCTTTTAAAAATAATAATATATTTTTTAATCTTTCGTCATCAAAATATGCAAAAGTTTCATCTAATATAATTGGCATTTTTTCTTTTGATATTTCATCTAACATTGATAGCCTTAATGCTAAATACTGTGCATCTATAGTGCCTATACTTAAATTATTAGCTGATATGTATTCACCATTTTCTAATTCTACAATTAAACCTTGCTCCTCATTAATTGATACAGTTTTATATTTTCCATTTGAAATATTATTTATAATAGTAGATAAATTTTGAGTAAATTTTGGAGTGATATTATTTTTCATTTTTTCATACGCTTTTTCTAATAATTGTTTTGTAATTTCAAAGCAATTATTTTTTTCTTCTAAAATTGCTATTTTATTTTTTACTTCTTCTAATTCTTCTTCACTTAAAATTATTGTTTCTAATTTTTCTGAAATTAAATTTTCTTCATATTGTATTTTATTTAACATAAGTTCATAGTCTAATATTTTTTGATTTGATTTTTCTAATACTTCTTCTAATTCATTTTTTTCTTCTTTTATAGATGTATTATTTTGTGTAATATTTATTTTATTTTTATTTTTTAAATTAAAAATTAAAAATATTATATAAATTGGAATTAAAAATAAAATAGCATAATTTATTATTTTATTTTTTATTAAAATAAAATTAAAAATATTTATTATAATTAATAAAATAAAAATAATTAAAAATATTATTTTTTTTATTTTTATTTTATTTTCTTTGTTTATTTTATTTTTTAAATTATTTTTTTCTTCTTCAATTTGTTTTTCATATAATAATTGATTTTTATTTTTTAATAATTTAATTTTTTGTTTTTCTTCTTCTAATTTTTTTATTAATTCTTGTTTTTTTTCATTTAATTTTTGTTTCTCTTCAAAAGCAAAATTCCTATCCTTTAAGACAACGTCTAGCTGTTCTTTTTGGTTTTGTAACAAATTGATGGGTCTATCTTGGGTTCTTTTATTACCTACCTCTTCTACTTGCCTCTTGTTTAACCTATCTATTACCTTCTTATATGACACCTCGTCATCACCAGTTCCCCCAAGGTTTGCCACTTTTTGTACTAAATTGTGTTGTGATGTTTTATCTAATACAACCTCTTGTTGGGCACTCATAATAGTAGAAATATACATTTGCTCGCTTACACCTGTTTGTTCATAGAAAAACTGGTTGCCATCCTTTTTGTCAATTTTAAAATTACTTGAAATTTCCTCAAAATTCTCATTAAATATCTTTGGATTTTTTTTATTAAAATCTCGATAAATTTCAAATTTATTTTCATTATTTAATTTATATTTTATTTTTCCAGAAAAATCTTCTCCATTCCATGGCAAATATTTTTCATAATCTGAAATTTCTTTTCCATTTTTATTTTTAGAAATTCCATAAAAAATATTTTTAATAAAATTTAATAATGTTGATTTTCCACTTTCGTTTTTTCCATAAATAATATTAATATTATTTTTTAAATTAATTTCTTTATTTTTTAAAACTCCATAACAATTAATTTTTATATTTTCTATTTCCAAATTAATTTCTCCTTATTTTTATTTATTATTATTTTTCTAATACTGAAAGTCCAATTTCTAATATTTTATCTAATTGTTCTTGTGTATAATTTTCTTTTTTTAATTCTTCTAATATTTCTTGTATAAAAAGTCCTTTTAATGAATAGCTATTTTTCATTTCTTCTAAATTATAATTTGGTCTTGTTTCATCTTTTATTTTTATAATATTATTTTGTATAATTAATTTATATAAATTTAATATTTCTATTTCAAAATTTCTTTTTCCTGTTAATATTATTTTATATAAACCATTTTTTTCTAAATAAATATTATTTATTTTTTCTGTTAATTCTTCAAAATCTTTTACATCTGAAATATTTAATTCTAATTCTATAAATTCTTTATTATCTGCTGGAATAAATTCTATTTGTAATTTTTTATTTTCTATATTTCCTACAATAAATCCATGCTTTCCCAATTCATCAAATCCTAATGAAACTGTAGAGCCACAATAAACTATATTTTGGTTAGGCTCTGAATTATAATCTGGCTTGTGTATATGCCCCAATGCTATATAATCAAATCCTAATTGTTTTAATTTATTTTTTGAAATAGGGTTTTTATCACTACCAGTTAAATCTCCATGCGTAATTAAAATATTTATTTTATTTTTATTTTTTATTTGTATATTTTCTACACCTAAATTAACAGAATAAAAATTATCAAACCCTACTCCATAAAAGTCTGCCTCTTCGGTTTCAATTATTTCTATTTTTGATGTAAATATTTTTACATTTTCACTCCAATTAAAATCTGCATACATAGAGTTTTTAATATATGGGTCATGGTTTCCCGGTGTAATAAATATTTTAGTTTCAGGAATTGTTTTAAATAAATTATTTATATATTCAATGGTGCTTTTTCTAATATAAGTATGTTCGTAAAAATCACCTGCAATAAAAAGATATTCTATTTCATTTTGTTTTATATATTCAATTATTTTTTTAAATACTTCTCTTTGATCTAATCTTCTAATTTTTCCAAATTCACCTTTTTCATTTAATTTTGTAAAAGGTGCATCAAAATGTGTATCTGCAATATGTACAAATTTCATTTTATTTTTTTATAATATACAAAAATATATTATAAGCTCCCTTCCTAATTTTTACATTTCTATTCTATATTATTTTCTTTTTTTAGTCAACTGTCTTTGTTTTGATAAAATTGTCATATTGGTACTGTTTTTGCTTTTTTATTCACTTTATTTCTTAAATTTTTAAAAGATGATTATTTTTCATTTTTGGTTTGTTGTTATGTATACTTGCTTTGAAAAGCCTCCCTCGTTTTTTAAAAAATCAATTTTTGCTTTATCCGCATGCATTTTTGAGATTTTTTGAAACTAATTTTTTCAAATTTTTTGGGCTTTGGCTTATATTATTATTGCTTAATCTTGTTTTTTAAACTATGGCTTCCGAAAACACAAAAATCTTCTTTTTTAATTGTTTGTCTTATAGTAAATTTTTAAAAAGAGCTTTTAATTAATAAAATTAAGTAAAAAAAAAACTGCCTAGGCAGTTTTTTTAATTATTCTTCATTATCTATTGGTCCAAATAATTCATCAAATTTTGCTTCTAGTTCTTTTTGTACATCTAAAGAAAGTACTTCATCTACTTCATCGTTTTCTTGTGGTAACATTGGAGCATCATCATTTATTTTATTATTTTCTACTTTAATTGTATTATCATTATTATTTTCTTCTTTATTTTGCTCTTTATTTTCTGTATCATCTTCAAATAAATCATCTAATGATTCTACTTTTAATTCCTTTTTTGGTGCATCCTCATCATTTTCTATATATGGGTTATATGGATTATATTTTCTCCATTTTCCTCTATCACCTACATTAAAATCTAAATGGCTTAAAGTATATTCTGAAAGTTTTCTTATCATTGGGCTATTAAAATAATAAAATTTATGTGCTTTTATTGGCTTTATTCCGTTTTCATATATAATACATTCATCATTATCCATTCTTCGTAATTCATCAGGTGTCATAAGTGGCCTTGCCATTACTTGGTCAGAATCGCTAACTCCTTGCCTTTTATATTGTTTGTCCCTGTTAATTGATCTACTGTCTCTAACAATTGTTTTTTCACCTAATGCTTTTGAAAAATATTCTACTGTTTTATATGAGTTACTTCCTAAAAATATATGTGTATCACAGTTACCCATAATAGTTTCGTATGATTTTTCATAAACCGCTTCTAATTGGTCTAGGTTTTGAAGAATAACACTAAATGATATTCCTCTACTTCTACTGGTTGATATTTTTTTATCAAAGTCAGGTATTTTACCAATATTAGCAAACTCATCACATATAAAAAATGTTGGTACTTTTAACCTTCCTCCATTTTCATCTGCAAAGTTATATAATTGTTGTATCATTTGCGAGAAGAATATTGTTAATAAAAAGTCATACGCTGTATGTGTATCTGATGAAATAACATATACTGCTGTTTTTTTGCTTCCTATGTCTTCAAAGTTAATTGTATCTGTTGATGTTACTTCTGCTATTTCCCTTGAGTCAAATTTACCAAGTTTAGACTGAAGTGAACTTAAAATTGATCCATACGTTTTTTCTGGTGCTATTTCTATAGATTTATAATACATTCTAGCAGGGTGGTCATACGGTAATTGATTAATTAATTCTGTTAATAGGTTACTACCAGTATTGTTATTTGCTGCTCTAACTAATTCTGCACAACTTGCTAGGTTTTGCTCTTCTTCTGGTCTTGTTGCAATTAAGTAATAAATTAATGCTTTTAATAACATTTCTGCCATATCGTCCCAGTATGGGTCTGCATTACTTCCTTCTACTTTTTGCCCTTTTACTATTGTGTTTGCTATAACATCTACATCTAATTCACTAGAAATATGCATTAGTGGATTATAGCCGTCACTGTTTGCTGGGTTTACTAAATTAAGTACTTTTATTTCATAACCGTTTTGTTTTAAATAACCTGCTGTTTTATCATAAAGCTCACCTTTTGGGTCTGTAAATACATAAGAACCTAACATTTGATAAGCATTTGGTATTGAGTATGATGTTGATTTACCAGAACCAGAACCGACCTACTACCAATACATTAATGTTTCCTCTTTTATCTATCGGTAAGTAATGATCTTGTGCTAATAAAATTCCTTTATGTTTGCTTAAAACCCTATATTGTTCGCCATTTTCGCTCCAGTCACTAGAACCATGTTCAATATCTGTGTATTCACTTTTAGGTCTAGAACGATATAAACCAATAACTGAAAATATTATATAAAAAATAGTAAAATATGCTAATGTTTTAAAAAATATTCCTGGATAATTAAATACCTTGGTTATTGTTGTGAAGCTTGCTATATTTGCAAAAATATTTTCAAAAAATGTTGACATATTAAAAATTCCATTGCCATCTGTTGATTGACCAATGGAATATGCAATTGGTGAAACAAGTATTATGGTAAGAATAACCCATAATACCGCTATCACTATTAATGCTTTTTTATTATCTTTTAAAGTTTTTTGTACTTTATAATTCATTTTATTTTAAATCACCTTTTCTTTGGTTTTATTTTTCTTCAATGGCTTTATCTTGTTTTCTTGTTTTCCCAGCATCCTTGCATTGTTCAAACGCATCTCTTTGGCTTAATTTTGCTACACTTCCATCTTGTTTTTTCATAGTTCCATCCTTATATATAATAGCATCTCCAGCAGGAATTTCTAGGTTATCTTTTGCTTCAACATAATTTGTAATTGCTTCATATACTTGCCCTTTTGGTGGGATTTCCACGGTTTTTTCAGTAGCTACAAAGGCACTACCTGCAATGCTTGTGTTTGAATGTACAGTTGTACTACTCATACTTCTTTCCTCCTAAATATCTTCTTTCTTATCTCTAATTTCAAAGGCAAAGTATGATTTGTATGGTTTTAATTTACATTTGCCTTTCACTTCATTTGTTTCTTGATCAAAATATAAAACTGGTTTGATTTCTTCTGTTGTTTCCGGATCTATTATTGATATTGGTCTTTTTAAATCCGGTGTGTATTTAAATTCTTTATATTCCATTTCTTTTTCTGAATATAAAGTATCAAACTTAATTGGTATTGGACGTTTTGAAATTTTAACTTTATCGTTTGCAAGTAACCCCATATTAACAACTACTTTATCTTTTCCAAAAGATAAAATAACAAGCTCTTCTTCGTTACTTGGTTCGTCAACAAAAAAAGTTTTCTTTTTCATATCCCCATTTAATTCTTCTGCAAAAACTAAACGTTGTACTGTATATTTAGGGTATTCATCTAACAGCCTTTTATCAGTTTTATTTACCCTATAAATTACTGTGTTTACCCCTTGAGGATCTGTAATACTAAAATGTTTACCTTGTATTTGATCCATTTTTTTACACTCCTTTTTCTATGAATTTTTGTGCAAATACATAGTTTATCTTTAGTGCGTTCATAACTATATTTAATTATATTATAAATTTAAAGCTGTGTCAATACTTTGGGAGCTTTTTTCTTATGTTAACTATGTGTTTCTCTTGGATTATATGTTGATACTTTTTGTAATTTAGTAAATAGCTCCTTTTCTTCTTGCGTTATAGTTTTTGGAACCATAATTTGTACATTAACTATTAAGTCTCCTCTTCCACCTTTTCCATTATGATAGCCTTTACCATTAATTCTTATGGTTTCACCACTTTGCATTCCTTGAGGTACATATAATGATACTTCTTCATCAATGCATAAAACGCTAACTTTTGTTCCAAGTGCAGCTTCCCATGGAGCTAAATATAAATTTGTATATATATCAATTCCTTTTAGTTTGTATTTTGGGTCATTTTCTATTATTATTTTTATTAATAAATCTCCCGGTTTTCCACCGTTTTCGCCTTGTTTACCCTGCCCCATTAAACGAATTTTTTCGTTGTTTCTAATACCAGCTGGTATTTTAATTTGAAAGTTTTTCATTTTTCCGTTTAAAGTTCTTAAGGCAATTTTTTTCTCTGCACCATAAAAGGCTTCTTGTATTGATACTTTTATTTCTGTTTCTATATTTTCACCTTTTGCTGGTTGCTTTTTAGTTTTATTATTTTCTTTTGGGTTTTCAGTATATGTAGTTTCTCCAAAAAACATTTGAAAAAACTCACTAAAAATAGAGCCTTTTTTTCTTGTACTTTCTTTATATTGCTTTTTGCCTATGTGGCTGTTCCACATTCTGTCATATTTTCTTTTAGAAGATAAATTTGATAGAACTTTATAAGCTTCATTTATGTCTTTAAACCTTTCTTCTGAAGATTGACTATTAATATCTGGATGGTACTTTTTGGCTTGCTCTCTATATGCTTGCTTAATTTCTTCTTGTGACACCATAGTACCTTTTTTTAAGTCTAATATTTTATAATAATCTTTGAAAATCATATAGATTTCCCCCTAGTATGCCCTAAATATTCTTTGCTTTTGTTTAGTATGTTAAAAATTATATCATACTTTTTACATTAAATAAACATTTTTCGTAAAATTATTATTCTTCAGATAATATTTGGTTTCTAGTTAATATACTGTCAGGATGAATTATTTTGCCGTTATCTATGTTTTTCTTTATATCATGGTTTAATATTAATAGTACGGCTTTGTTTAAATTTTGCATTGCCACATTTCTTAATTCTTCAATTTGCTCATAGTTTCTTGTTTCTTCTATTTTATCTGCCACATAAATAATTTTAGCAAGCTTGTCCATGTTAGGGTTTGCAGTTGTATGGTATTTAATAGCATTTTGCATTTCTTCGGTAAAGTTATATTTATTTTTTGCTATACTTGCTCCTATTTTTGCATGTAAAAGTGCTGTGTTTTTTTCCTCTATTTCGTCTATTTTTATTTTATTTTCTTCTATATATTTAAACATTTCTTGTTTAGGTATTTCTTTTCCTATATCATGAACTAAACCCACCAATGCTGCAATTTGCTCATCATAGCCATGCTTAATAGCTAATTTTTCTGCCATTTTCATAGTTCCTAGCGAATGTAAAAATCGTTTTTCTGACATAGTTTGTTTTAAGTTTAATTTTATTTCTTCTATATTTTCCATATTAAACCCTTTCTTATATTTTAGTATGCTAACTCTATTAATTTATCTAATAAATTTGAATATGATAAGCCTTCATGCTCCCATAGTTTTGGGTACATGCTAATTTGTGTAGACCCCGGAAGTGTATTAATTTCATTAATACATACTGTTCCATCTTGCTTTATAAAAAAGTCTACCCTAGATAGCCCTTTTCCATCTACTGCTTTAAAAGCTTTTATTGCTAATGCTTTAATTTCTTCTTGCTTTTCGTTTGCTATTTTAGCTGGAATTACCACTCTTGATGCTGAATTATTATATTTAGCATCATAAGTGTAAAATTCTTCTGCAGGTAGTATTTCTCCTACACAAGTTGCTTTCACATTTCTGTTTCCAAGTACAGCACATTCTACTTCTCTTCCTATAATTTCTTCTTCTATTAAAATTTTAGTATCAAATTTTTCTGCATATAAAATAGCTTGTTTTAAAGCTTCCTTATCAGTTGCTTTTTTTATACCAACTGAAGAACCAGAATTAGAAGGCTTTACAAACACTGGAAAGCCAAGCTCCATTTCTACTTTTTCTGCAATTGTTTGTAAGTCTAATTTTTCTTCGTTTAATTCATCATTATTATAATAATACATATTGTTTTCTGCATTTATGTAAATATATTTTGCTTGTGGAATATGTGCTTTTTCAAATATTATTTTGGCATATACTTTGTCCATACATATACTTGAACCTAGTACCCTGCAACCTACATATTTTACTTTTAATAATTCTAATAGCCCTTGAATTGTACCATCTTCTCCATATAAACCATGTAACACAGGAAATGCTACATCTAAATTTCTTAAGTATTCCATTTCATTTGTTAGGGGTTCTAATGGTGTTATTTCATCTCCTATGTTTAACACTTCTATTTCATCTATGTTTTTTGTGTATTTATACCATTTTCCTTTAGTGTCAATATAAATTGGTAATATATCATATTTACTTTTATCCAAATTTTTAATAATAGAAGTAGCAGAAACAATAGAAACGCTGTGTTCTGTTGACATACCGCCAAAAATTATACCTAATTTTAATTTCATAAAATCTCTCCTAACTATTAAGTATGTTTACATAATTCTTGTTTTAAGCACATATTGCATCACAAATTTGTGTAAAGTTTAAACCATTTGATGCTTTTATTAAAACGCTGTCTTCTTTTTGTAAATTTTCTTTTAAAATATTTATTGCTTCTTCGTTATTTTTACATAGGAATACACTTTTTTCATTCATTCCCATTTCTTTTGCTTTTTGTACAATGTGGGTTGACTCTTGACCTACACAAATTAGTAAATCTACTTTGCTTTTTACTACTTCTTCTCCAACTTTTTCATGCAAATTTTTACTATACTTACCTAATTCTAACATATCTCCTAATACTGCTATTTTTCTTTTGTTGGTAAGGCTTCCTAAATAATTAAGAGCTGCTTTTACAGAGTCGTAATTTGCATTATAGCAGTCATTAATTATAGTTGCTCCATTTTTAGCAGTCATTATTTGCATTCTTTTTGATGTAAGAGAAAAGCTTGAAATTCCTTCTATGGCTTTTTCCATTTCTATATTAAATATTTTTGCAACTGCTATTGCACATAAACTATTTTGTACAAAATGCTCTCCTCCTACTGGAATATTTAATAAATATTTTTTACCATCTATTTGTGCCTCACATGTGCTTCCATTTTCCATTAAATTAATATTAGTTCCAAGTATGTTACTTCCCTTGCTTAAACCATACGTAATAATGTTATAATTTTTTCCTTCTTCTTCATACCATTTATGTAATAAATCATTATCATAATTTATAACTATTTTTCCATTTGGGCTTAAGCCCTCTAATATTTCTAGCTTTGCTTTTAATATGTTTTCCCTTGAACCGAAGCATTCCTATATGTGCTGTTCCAATATTAGTTATAACTGCTACATCTGGTTTGGCTATTTTACTTAATTTGCTTATTTCACCAAATGAATTCATTCCCATTTCTAATACCATTATTTCTTCATCAGTTAAACCAAGTATTGTTAGTGGCATACCTATTTCATTATTATAGTTTCCCATGGTTTTTAAAACTTTAAATTTTTTAGAAAGTACACTTGCGACCATATCTTTGGTACTTGTTTTTCCTACACTTCCAGTAATGGCTACTACTGGTATGTTATATAAGCTTCTTTTATATTCTGCAAGTTCTTGCAAAGCTTTTACTGTATTTTCTACTATAACAATTGTGGCTTTTGGATATTTTGCTAAAATATCTTTAGATATTTCTACATTTTGTAGCAAGCATGCTATTGCACCTTTTTGAAAAGCTTCTTCATATAATGTGCTTCCATTAAAATTTTCGCCTTGTATTCCTACATAAACTTCACCTTTGTTTAGCTCTCTTGTGTCTTTTGAAAATTTTTCGCAAATTAAATTTTCGTCCCCACAAATTAATTTTCCATTTGTTACTTCTATTATATTTTTTATAGTAATTGTTTTATTCATTTTTATTTTCGCCCTTTCAAACTTTATACGCTATTATTATATGCTAATTATATTTAAACTGCAACCATTAAAGTTAATAGTTTTAGCAAATTGGCTTTATTCATTAAAAAAGGAAACCTAAAATATTAGATTTCCTTTGCTAAAAATAACTAACGATTTTCAGCTGCTCTGTTTGCAATTTCAATTGCTTTACTTACAATATTACCACAAGTTTTAGATGGTACATTTCCCCATCCTCCGTCTTGTTTTACTTGGTCATATACACCAAGCTCTTTTGCTATTTCTTCTCTTAATTGATTAGAAATAATAGTTCTGTTATTTGACATAATAATACCTCCTAACAGATTTATTTGTGAAAATTTTAAAACTGCTTTTAAAGTTTTATTAACTTTTTTGCTACTTTTTTATTTTCACATTATTATTTTGTTCTAAAAATTTAAAAATATTTTTTTAATTTTTTCCAAAAAAAATCCAACTGGATTAGTTTACCCAATTGGATTTTTAATTAATGTGTTAGTGTGCCATTTGGTGTATTTACTATTACTAAAATGTCTTCTTCTTTTCCTGTTTGAGCATTTATATATACTAAAAAGTCTGTGTCATTTACTTTTCCTTTAAACTCCCAACATAATACTTCGGTTTTCCATTCTGTTGGAATTATAGCTAAATTTTCACTGCTAATTTCAAGTTTTTTATTTAAACTACTTTTGGCTTGTGCTTTTGAAATTTTAACATCTGGTATATCTCTTTCTTCATGTGAATTTAAATAACCTGTTGTTTCTATTCCCATTACTTCTCCATTATCTAATGCAACTTTTAGTTTTATTAAATCTGGATAAACTACTACCCCGTCTTGCTCATACGCATAATTAATTGTAACAATTCCATCTTCTTTTAAATAGTAAGTTTCCTTCATGTTTGGAAATCCATGAGAATTTAAAAATTCTTTTCCTATTTCATCTGCCTTTTCTTGTGATATATTTTCTGATTCTATATTTCTATTATAGTTCATAAACACAACGTGTCCGCCCTTTTCTGAAATAGAAATTACTAAATTTGCATCTTTTTCATCATTTACTTTTATATTAAAATCATACGTGACCATATCTGTATTTTCTGATTTAGTAGCTTGCGAAATTTCTTGAACTTTGTCTTCCCCAATAAATTTTTTTGCAATTTCTTTTGCCTTTTCTTCATCTATATTATCACCAGTTAATCCCTTTTTTGTAACAGATGTCATGTGTTCTGAAAAGGCTCCATCATAAATTAAACCTGAATATTCATGAAAGTTTTCTTCTAAATTACTGAAACTATCTTTAGAAATGTTGCTTACTTCTTGTGCAAAAGCTGGTGTACCTTTTTTAGTTAATTCATCCCAACTAATTCTTCCTTCATTCATATCACTAGATAATTGGTTTAATGTATTTTCAAGCTCTACACTATAATCATGTAAATTCTTAAGGTTATCTAAATCTTCTTGTGTTAGGTTTTCATTATATATATTTTTTCTTGATAATGAATAACTATAATCACTTACTTGATTTAGAAATTTTGCTGTTTTTTCAAGTTCTACACTATCTATTGGAAGTCTTGATAAATATACTTGTGCTAAATTTGCTTCTCTCCATACATTTGTTAAAGTTTCTGCTCCGTGTTCGGGAGTGCTTGAAATTATTGATTTTGCTAAATATGTTTCTACATTTTGAACATAGTCTACTAATTCAAAAAATGCCATGTTGTATTGGTTTTCTGATGCTTGCCTATATTCTACTTGTTTTTGATATATCCATACTCCCATTGCAATAATTATAGCAAATAGCACTACAATAATGCTAAGCATGTGTCTATCTTGAAGTCTGTTTTTCCAGTCTTTTAATTTACTTACAATACCCATTTTTTTCATTCCTTTATAAAATATTTAGGTTATTACAACCTATAAATTCTCTGTATTATGTCTACTTTAGTTTCGTTTTATTGTTTACATAATTTACTTACAAAATCTATGCTTTCCTATTGTTTTTATAAGTGGTCTGGACCAAATCCATTTATTTGTTGCAGTAGCTGGGTTAAAATAATAAATTGCTCCATCTGTTGGATCCCATCCATTTAACGCATCTCTAGCTGCCTTTACTACTGATGATGATTCATCTATTGGTACATTTATTTGACCGTCTGCTACAGCTGTAAATGCTCCTGACTGATAAATAACCCCTGATATGGTATTTGGAAAGCTAGAGTGTTCTACTCTATTTAATATAACTGCTCCTACTGCTACTTGCCCTTCGTATGGTTCTCCTCTTGCCTCTCCATTAATTGCCCTTGCTAGTAATTGTACATCTGATGTGTTTCCACTATTAGATGCAGCTTTTACTTTAGTTTTGCTATTTATAAAAATATTGAATGTTTGCCATATTAAAAAGCTTACTATTAATGATAACAATATAATTTTTGTAACTTTTTTCATTTTTCCCTCCATGATTCTATTTTGTCCATTTTTTACTAAATTATACAAATATTTAAATTATAAATTTTTTAATATATACTTTTTTAGTTTTGTGTGTTAAAATGGGGTTGGGTTATTTTAGCCTAAAAAAATTTATAAGGATATATATATGAAAAAAATAATTATTTTTTATGCTTCTTATGGTGGAGGGCATTTATCTGCTGCAAAGTCTATACTAAAATATTTTGAAAGCAATGTTCCTTCTGCCGAAGTAGAAATGATAGACTGTATTAAATATGTAAATAAGCCAATTGAAAGAATGACCACTGCTGCTTATCGTGAAATGGCAAAAAAGGCTCCTAAATTATGGGGGAAAGTTTACTCTGGCTCTGAAAAGGGCGTTCTTTCTAGAATTAGCAAAGATAGCAATAAGTTATTTTCTAATAAATTAAATAAATTACTTCAGAACAAAAATCCTGATATAGTAATTTCTACACATCCTTTTAGTAGCCAAATGGTAAGTTATTTAAAGAAAAAAGGTAAAGTAAATTGCGTACTTGCTACTATTATGACAGATTTTGCTATGCATAAGCAATGGTTAATTGGGCATGAAAATACAGATTTTTTCTTTGTTTCTAATGAAAATATGAAAAACGATATTGTAAATTATGGTGTTTGCGCAAGTAAAATATATGTAACAGGAATTCCTATGTCTTCTAGATTTTGCGAGAGTTTTGATAGAGAAAAAATTTGCGAAGATTTTAAATTAGATTCTAACAAAAAAGTTATTTTATTTTTTGGTGGAGGAGAATTTGGCTTGGGAAAAGATAAAACAGTACAAGTTTTAAAAGTTTTACTAAACAAACTACCAAATTGTCAAATTGTAGCAATTAGTGGAAAAAATGAAAAAATGAAAGAAAGCTTTGAACAATTAGTTATAGAGTGCAAAGCTCAAGATAGAGCCATAATTCTTGGTTTTACAGATAAAGTTCCTGAACTTATGAGCATATCAAGTGCTGTTGTTACTAAACCCGGTGGCCTTACTACTACTGAAAGTTTAGCCTCTGGTTTGCCAATGCTTATTATTAACCCTATTCCCGGTCAAGAAGAAGAAAATGCCTTGTTTTTAGAAAAAAACGGTGCTGGTATTTGGCTTAAACAAAATGAGGAAACCGAAAATATTATTGTACAATTATTTAATGATGAAAATAAGTTACAAAAAATGAGCGAATGTGCTAAATTATTAGCTCGCCCAAATTCTACAGAAAATATTTGTAAAATTGTTTTAGGGAATTTATTATAATTCCCTTCTTCCTTCTAATGCTTTACTTAATGTAACTTCATCAGTATATTCTAAATCTCCGCCTACTGGAATACCGTGTGCTATTCTAGTAACTTTTACGCCTAATGGTTTTACTAATTTAGAAATATACATTGCTGTAGCTTCACCTTCTACACGTGGATTTGTTGCTAAAATAATTTCTTTTACACTTCCATCCATTAAATGTGAGAGAAGTTCTTTTATTTTAATATCATCAGGTCCTACTCCATTCATTGGTGAAATACTTCCATGTAAAACATGGTAAATTCCTTTAAACTCATGGGTTCTTTCCATGGCTACAACATCTCTTACATCTTCTACCACACAAATAGTAGTATGATCTCTATTTTGATTACTACAAATTGGGCATGGGTCTGTATCTGAAATATTATAACATTTAGAACAATATTTTAAGTTTTTCTTTGCATCTAAAATAGCTTGAACAAATTCGTTTGTTTCTTCTTCGCTTGCATCTAGCACATGGAACGCAAGCCTTGCCGCTGTTTTGTTTCCTATGCTAGGTAATTTTTCAAATGCTTCTATTAATTTTTCAATAGATGGTGAATAGTATGACATTATTTTGCTCCTTTTTTATTACATTAAGCCTGGTATATTGTATTTTCCAAATGCTTGTGACTGTGCATTATCTACTTTTCTTAATGCTTCATTTACACAACTTAATATTAAGTCTTGTAGCATTTCTACATCTTCTGGGTCTACTACTTCTTTTTTTATTTTAATTTCTTTTACTTCTTTAGCACCTGTTACTTTTACATAAACAGCTCCTCCACCAACACTGCTATCAAATTCTGTTTGTGCTAATTCAGTTTGTGATTTTTCCATGTCAGCTTGCATTTTTTTTGCTTCTTTCATTAGCTGATTTATATTCATTCCTCCAAATCCTCCGCCCATTCCTGGGAAACCTCTTTTTGACATAAATTTTATCCTCCTTTATTTTACTCTTCTATTATATTAATAGGAATATCTAATTCTTTAATTACTTTTTCTTCTGGATGAGTTTCTTTTGCTTTCTTTTTAAGTATTTCATCTTGGCAGTCTAATAGTTTTATTGTCATTTGTTTTCCACATTCTATAGAAATTAACCTTGTTAACTCTTGAAAATTTTCTGGTTTTTCTATAATACTTTTTACAAATGGTGTCAAACCATTTTGAAAAACAATTCCAACAGTCATATCGTTAAGCATAGTAGCTACAGTATTTAGTAAATTACTTACTAACATCATTTTTCTTTGGTCTTTTAAGTTTTGTATTATTTTAGGCCAAAAATCTAATTTTTCTATTTGCATATCTGTAACTTTTTCCACTTTTGGTTTTGGTATATTAGCTATTTTAGGTTCGCTTTTTACTTTTTCATTTTGCTGTTTTTGATCTTTTTGTATTTTTACACCAGACCTTATCTCTTCTTCTATATTATTTAGCCTTGTGTATATATCCTCTAGCCCTTGTTTTGAGGCTTCTTGTTTTGGGCTACACATTTTAATTATTGCTACTTCAAATAAAACTGTTTTTTGAGACGACCATTTCATTTCGTTTTCTAGTTCAGAAAATGTGTAAATTAAGTCAAGCAACCTTTCTTTTGAAATTTTTTCTGCCAAAGTGCTAATTTGCTTTTTTTCTTCTTCACTATATATTTGAAGATTATTACTTGTTTTATATACTAATATATCTTTTGTATATTTTATTAATTCCCATAAAAGGTTTTGAAGATCTTTTCCTTCGTTTTCTATTTGTTCTATTGTTTTTAATGCATCTTCTACATTGCTGTTTACTACGGATTCCATTATTTTAGATATAAATGTTAGTTTTGGAATTCCTACTAAATCTTTTACAAAATCTTCATCTATTTTTTTGTTTCCTTCTTGCAAACATCTTTCTAAAATACTTAATGCGTCTCTCATTGCGCCTTCAGACAAAATAGCTATAAGTTTTAAAGCTTCATTTGTAATTTCAATATTACTTTCTTTGCATACATATTCTAGCCTTTTTATTATATCTTCGTTTGAAATTTTTTTAAAGTCAAACCTTTGGCATCTAGAAAGAATAGTTGCAGGTAATTTTTGTGGCTCTGTTGTTGCCAAAATAAACTTTACATGTGCCGGTGGTTCTTCTAATGTTTTAAGAAGTGCATTAAATGCACCTGTTGATAGCATGTGCACCTCATCTATAATATATACCCTGTATTTTGCAAGTGTTGGTAAAAAGTTAACTTCATCACGTATTGCTCTAATGTCATCTACACTATTATTTGAGGCTGCATCCATCTCTACAATATCTGTTAATGAGCCAGAAAGTGCTGCTTTGCATATTTCACATTCATTACATGGTTCACCGTTTTGTGGATTTAAGCAATTTACTGCTCTTGCTAATATTTTAGCTGTGGTGGTTTTTCCAGTTCCCCTTCCACCATTTAGTAAATAAGCATGACCTACTCTTCCTGATATTATTTGATTTTTTATTGTTTTAGTAATATGCTCTTGCCCTACCATGTCTTCAAATTTTAGTGGTCTAAATTTTCTATATAAAGCTGTATATGCCATATTTTTACCTCTTTACTTTAATAAAATGGTATGATGTTTTTTGTTTTTAGCCACTCTATGGAAAGTAATTGCCACACAGAAGTTACTACTTATTGCTGCTTCCTTCCGGACCTGACAAGATTCATAGGCTTCTGCTGGCTTTACTTTCCATACAATGGCCAAATTATAAAACTCATACCATTTGAATTATATACTTTTTTATTTAATTTATCAAGTACTATATTACTTTTCTCTTTTAAATACAATGTCTTCCATATCTGTTTTTTCTAAATATCCACTTCCATTACTTGCAATATCTCCAGTTGGAAAGTCTAATGTAATATTTGCTTTATATTTATTTTTAGTAGTTTCTATTGTGTAATCAAATGAAACTGAAAATTCTACTTCTTCTTTTGAAATGTTAAGTTTTTTAAGCCATGTGCCATCATGTACTATTTGAGTGTCATCATCAGAAGTATAATTTCCTATTCCCATGTTGTTAAAAGAGATCCATGTTGTTCCGCCTTTGCTACCAATTTCTAAATTTGTATAACTACTTTGGCTTGCGCCTTTATACTCTAGCTTTTCATCTACTACAAACTTGTCTTCTATGGAATATAGCCTGTTTCCTTCGCTATTTGGCATATATGCTTTCACTGTGCCTTTTTGAGGCGCTTTTGTTACATTAATATTATCTATTTTTACACTTTTTATTAATAAATTCTCATCATCTGTATTTGAATCTATGTAAAAATATACATCATTATTTTGATATATATCAAAATCCCATTTGGTTTTACTATTTTCCTTTTCTAACCCTTCTGCTGTACTAATAACTACAATTTTAGACAATTTAAATGGCATGTTCTTTTCGCCTTCTACGTTATATTTTATCATTAACATAGCAACTAATATAAGTATTAATGATAAAATTGCAACGGCAACAATTAATTTTATTGTTTGTTTTTTTTCTTCTGTAATCAAAACAAACTTCCTCCTTCTTATTTATGGCGGAGCGGGTGGGATTCGAACCCACGTGGCGCTTTTAAGGCGCCCAATTGATTTCGAGTCAACCTCGTTATGACCACTTCGATACCGCTCCTTATAATTATTTTTTACTTTTTCTTAAATCTTTAAAAAAATTTTTTAATATATTTTCACATTCTTTTTGCATAATTCCTGTTTCTATTTCTACTTTATGATTAAATGTAAAGTCTTCAAGCAAATTTAAAACAGAACCACAACTACCTGTTTTTTCGTCCATTGTTCCTATATATACTTTTTTTATCCTTGCTTGAATTAATGCCCCCGCGCACATACTGCATGGCTCTAGTGTAACATACATTTCACAGCCAGTTAAGCGCCATGAACCTAACTTTTTACTAGCTTTTTGAATTGCTAATATTTCTGCATGATGTGTTGCAGTTTTAGTTTCTTCTTTTTTATTATATGCTCTAGCAATAATTTTATTATTTTTAACAATAACAGCTCCTACTGGAATTTCTTGTTTGTTATACGCTTTTTGAGCTTGTTTAATTGCTTCTTTCATAAATTTTTCTTTTTCTTTCATTAGTACTCCCATTATTTTTTATTAAGCTTTAGCAATAACTATATTATCCTATATTGCTTTATTTGTCAATTATAAACATTTTGACTAAATTTCTTTTGTGTAAGAAGTGTATGCATTGTTTATTAAGAAGACAACAGATAAAATTAAACTGCCAATATATGATTTTATTGCTATATTGGCAGTTTAAAAATATCAGAATTGTTAACATAATGAAATACTGAAATACACAAAATTATTTACATAACCAGTCTTTCCTTTCATATTGTGACCTATTTCTACTTTACATAAAGTACGACACGGAAACCGAAGCTAGGAACACCCGCGACCGTCGCCGTAACGTCACCAAGGCGGTAAGAGACTGGACAGTTGGTACCAGTGCTCCAGAAGCTGCCTCCACGACGAACAGCGTACTTCGTACTGCTAGACGTGCTACCGTGATATCCATATTCTGTAGTCCACTCGTACATATTTCCTGCCATGTCATATATATTTTTTAATTTTGTATTATTACTTACTCCTGTTGCCATTTCTACATAATGAGCATATGTGCATTTTTCATCACTATCATAACCATTATAGTTTGCACCTTCACCTTCAGGAACTTTGTATGAAGCTGTATATCCAGATGTGAATAATCCATATTGATAATTCTTTCCTATGCACCAAGTTTTACTTGTAGAGTTATATAAGTGTTCTGCAAATAAACAATTCTCTTCTATTATTTGATTTTTTCCAGCACTATCTGCATAGTTTCCATGTGTGAGACTATTTTTTTCTATACCACTATAATTACTATCTTTTGATATCCATGTTACGACCGTATCCCACGCTGTTCCATCTACTAATTGACTTCTTACTCCATAACTATCTCCACTATACATTTTTCCTGATACTTCTTTAGCATTTATTTGACTTATTAAGTTCCAGCATTGATTTCCTGCTTTACTTACTGGTTTTAAATTTTCACCATTTTTTGTTTGCGTTGTATCTTTTGAATTTGCATCTTTATAACTTTTGTCAGATGTACTTTCATCTACATAAAAGTCTGCATTACTTGGTACTCCTGCTTCATATCTTGCTATATAAAAGCCTCCATTATTTTGTACACTTTTCTTATTTTCTGTTTCATCTACTTCATCATCTTTCCAGTCACTATATTTTCTATAATAAATTGTGTTCCAGCCTTTATCCTTATTTTCTCCATCAGCTGTACTAGAGGTATCATTCACCTGTTTTACTTCATATTCATGTTTTTTGTAAGCTCCATCTTCACATGGCACCCACACAAATTCATTTCCTTCGCTATCTGCTATTACTACTCCTTCATCTATAGTTGTGCCTTCTTTTACTTTAAACCCCTTTGGCACGGTCATTGTCTTTCCAGTTTCATCTTTTATTTGCTTATTTACAGCAAATATTGTTCCTTTTTGTATTGCTTCTTTTACTGTATCTGGCAAACTTTCTCTTTCAAACTCTTCTAATTGATTAACTAGTTTTCCTACATCCTCTTGCTCTTGTTTTATAGATTCATCTGTTTTTTCTTTTGCCTTTTGTGCTCCGCTTATTATTCCATTTTCTCCAAACACTGCTGTTATACTTACTCCTGCTAATATTAATAAAACCACTATGGTTACTACTAATGCAATTAGCGTTATTCCTTTGTTTTTCAACACTTTTTCCTCCTTCGCAACTTTTCTTTAAGGTTTATACTTAAAGAAAATGCAAAAATGCTTGTAATAAGCCCCACCGCTTAATTACAAGCATTTTTTAAAGTTTAAAAAATGAGGAATTTTTAAAAATATTTTTCAAAAAAATTATATAAAACTTTGGTGTTTTCCCTTGACATTGTAGGCTTTTATTGTTACTATAAACATATAAAACTTTTCTTTAAGTATAAACCTTAAAGAAAAGTTTTTTGTTTTTTACAGCTAACTTATTTCTTTTTATTATAATAAAGTGTGTTGTTACTTTACATAAAGTACAACACGGAAACCGAGGCTAGGATGACCTACATCAGAGTCCGAATGCATACCATTGCGGATGGAAACTGAACTCTCATTACCGAAGTTGCTCAAACCGCCCCCCACGAAGAACAGCGTACTTCTTACTGCTGGATGTGTTACCGTGATATCCATATTCTGTAGTCCATTCATAAATATTTCCTGCCATATCATATATTTTTTAATTTTGTATTGCTACTTACTCCTGTTGCCATTTCTACATAATGATTATATGTGCATTTTTCATCACTATCATAACCATTATAGTTTGCACCTTCACCTTCAGGAACTTTGTACGAAGCTGTATATCCAGATGTGAATAATCCATATTGGTAATTCTTTCCTAGGTACCAAGTTTTACTTGTAGAATTATATAAGTGTTCTGCAAATAAACAATTCTCTGCTGTTATTTGATTATTTCCAGTACTATCTGCATAGTTTCCATATTTTGTACTATCTTTTTCTATACCACTATAATTACTATCTTTTGACATCCATGTTACGACCGTATCCCATGCCGTTCCATCTACTAATTGACTTCTTACTCCGTAACTATCTCCATTATACATTCTTCCTGATACTTCTTTAGCATTTATTTGACTTATTAAATTCCATGCTTGCACACCTTTTTTACTTACTGGCTTTATATTTCCGCTTATATCATTTTTACTTGTTTGATATGGTTTATTATCACTTGAAGCATCTACATAAAAGCTAGCACCCTTTGGTACTCCTGCTTCATATCTTGCTATATAAAAGCCTCCATTATTTTGTACACTTTTCTTATTTGCTGCTTCATCTATTTCATCATCTTTCCAGTCATTATATGCTCTATAAGAACGTGTGTTCCAGCCTTTATCGTTATTTTCTCCATCAGCTTTATTAGAAGTATCATCTATCTCTTTTACTTCATAGTCATGTTTTTTGTATTCATCTACTGTACAAGGTATCCACACAAATTCATTTCCTTCGCTGTCTGCTATTACTACTCCATTTTCTATTAGTTCTCCTTCTTTTACTTTAAACCCCTTTGGCACTGTCATTGTCTTTCCAGTTGCATCTTTTATTTGCTTATTTACAGTAAATATTGTTCCTTTTTGTATGGCTTCTTTTACTGTATCTGGCAAACTTTCTCTTTCAAACTCTTCTAATTGATTAACTAGTTTTCCTACATCTTCTTGCTCTTGCTCTATAGATTCATCTGTTTTATCTTTTGCCTTTTGGGCTCCATTTATTATTCCATTTTCTCCAAATACAGCAGTTATACTTACACCTGCTAATATTAATAATACTACTATGGTTACTACTAACGCGATTAGCGTTATTCCTTTGTTTTTCAACATTTTTTCCTCCTTCGCAACTTTTCTTTAAAGTTTATACTTAAAGAAAATGCAAAAATGTTTGTAATAAGCTACACCGCTTAATTACAAGCATTTTTTCAACTTCAAAAAATGAGGAATTTTTGAAAATATTTTTAAAAAAATTTATATAAAACTTTGCCATTTTTACTTGACATTGTAGGCTTTTATTGCTACTATAAATATATAAAAATTTTCTTTAAGTATAAACCTTAAAGAAAATTTTTTGACTTTTTATATATAACTTTTGCACAATGTAAATGTACCTTTTATGGTGTGCCTGACTGGAATTGAACCAGCGACCCCTCGCTTAGGAGGCGAGTGCTCTATCCAACTGAGCTACAGACACATATTTTACGCATAATTAATTATATAATATTTTTTTATTTTTATCAACATATTTGTAATCATTAAATTTTAAAGTATGTGTCAAGTAAATGTAGGCAATTTTTTTATCTTTTTTTCTAATCCTTCAATGTCAATTGCTTCAACACTTT
>CANQGW010000004.1 GCA_947623555.1 uncultured Clostridia bacterium | reverse complement strand
ACATCATTTAACTTTGATGGAAAAAATGATTATATAAAAGTACAATATGATAGTAAAGAGCAAAAAGATGCATTAGCGAAGAATGGATTTACATTTGAATTTTACGGTATATGGGATGGTGGAACGACTAATGTAAAGACAGTTAATGGCTATAAGGGATTATTTTGCTATTGGAATGGAATTGAAAACTCAAATGCTAGTGCTAGATTTGGAATTGAAGAAAGCACATCAAAATTTAAATGGAATGTAGGATTTGCAGAGAACCCTTCCGATTTTTCAAATGGTTTTGATACTAGCTGGAACATCGCCTATAAAATGGATTTAAATAAATTGAAAGAAGGTGCATATATAACAATAACACTTGATACATCTAAACCATACACTGTTACTGGAGAGGGATATTGGGGAGTTGGTAGTGGAGAGAGTGACGATTACAATACGACTCAATTGAAAGATGGCGAATATTACAAGCAAACAGTTTATTTGGATGGAACGAAAATATATGAAGGAGATTACAATAAAAAGCAGTGGGATGACTTTATAAAAAATGAAATATCAGATCTACAATATTTTTGTGTAGGGAGATCAACTATGTCAGGTGCTGGTTTGTGGAATTATTCAAAAATGAATGCATATTGTTTGAGATTATATAGCAGAGCTTTAACAGAAGAAGAAGTAGAAGCAAATTATAAAAAATCAGTTGAATATCACTCTTTACTAGAAAAGTAAAATTATTTATTTTAATAATAAACAAAAACTCATGTCATTTACAAAGATGTGAGTTTTTTTAAATATATTTTAGAGTAAAAATATTATTATTTCTGTTTTAATTTAATATCTTAATAAATCTATTAAATTTTTTTGAAAAAAAGATGTAAAAATAAATAAACTATGATAGAATATAACATGAAAAATAAAAATAAGGAGAGTGTTACAGTGCCTAAAAAATTAAAGTATAAAAGAGTATTGTTAAAATTAAGTGGTGAAGCTTTGGCGGGCGAAGACAAACATGGAATTAATTCAAAAACATTAGAGAATATATGTGACCAAATAAAAGAATTAATTGACTTGGGTGTGCAAGTTGCAGTTGTTGTTGGTGGTGGAAACTTTTGGAGAGGTAAGTATGGCTATAACATGGAAAGAACCACTTCAGACTATATGGGAATGTTAGCAACATGTATAAATGGCTTGGCTTTGCAAGATGCATTAGAAGCCAGAGGGGTTTATACAAGATTACAAACAGCAATTGAAATGAGAGAAATTGCAGAACCATATATTAAAAGAAAAGCATTAAAACATTTAGAGAAGGGAAGAGTTGTTATATTTAGTTGCGGAACTGGTAGCCCATATTTTACAACAGATACTGCGGCAGCATTAAGGGCAGCAGAAGTGGATGCAGAAGTAATATTAGTAGGTAAAACAATTGATGGGGTTTATTCTGATGATCCAAAGGTAAATCCGAATGCAGTTAAATATGACAAAATTTCATATTTGGATATTTTAAATAAAGATTTGAAAGTAATGGACTCAACTGCTGTTTCTTTGTGTAAAGATAATGATATTTCACTAATTGTTTTTGCAATAGATAAACCTGAAAATATGGTAAAGGCAATATTAGGGGAAAATGTAGGAACAGTCATAGAATAGTGTTTTTAAAAATAATTTATTAAAAGGAGATAAAAAGAATGAATAGTGTATATGAAGAAAAAATGGATAAAACCATAAGTGTTTTTAAGGAGAATTTAGCAGAAATTAGAGCTGGAAGGGCAAACCCAACAATATTGAATAAAATAACAGTAGATTATTATGGGGTTCCAACACCAATTAATCAGGTAGCCGGTATTTCAGTTCCAGAAGCTAGAATGATTTTAATTCAACCATGGGATGTTAATTTATTAAAAGAAATAGAAAAAGAAATTTTAAAATCAGATATAGGAATTAACCCAAATAATGATGGAAAAGTAATAAGACTAACATTTCCTGAATTAAATGAAGAAAGAAGAAAAGAAATAGTAAAAGATATTAGAAAAATAGCAGAAGAAGCTAAAGTAGGAATTCGCTCTATTAGAAGAGATGCAATAGATGAAGCAAAAGAAATGCAAAAAAAATCAGAAATTACAGAAGATGATTTAAAAAATGAAGAAGATCAAATTCAAAAATTAACAGATAAAAAAATACAAGAAATTGAAACTTTATTAGAAGCAAAAGAAAAAGAAATAATGAATATTTAGTATTTGAGGAAGGAAATTAAAGTATGCAAGAAAAAATACTACCAGAACATATTGCTATTATTATGGATGGAAATCGTAGATGGGCAAGAGAAAGAGGATTAGATACTAAACTTGGACATAAAGAAGGAGCAGAAAATTTAAAACGAATTGCAAAATATGCAAATAAAATTGGAATTCGTTATTTAACCGTGTATGCTTTTTCAACAGAAAATTGGAAAAGAACAAAAGAAGAAGTAGGTGCACTTATGCTATTACTTCAAAAATATGTAGAAGAATTTTTAAACGATTCTAACCTTGATAATATTAGAGTTAACGTATTAGGAGATATTTCTAAATTAGAAAATGGTCTTCAAAAAAGTATAAATAAAATAACAGAAAAAACAAAAGAAAATACAGGGCTTACCTTAAATATAGCTTTTAATTATGGTGGAAGAGATGAAATTGTTAAAGCTACCAAAAAAATAGCTACTAATGTAAAAGAAGGAAAGCTAGAAGTTGATGATATTGACGAAAATTTGATATCTAATAACTTATATACATTAGGCCAACCAGATCCAGACTTATTAATTAGACCCGGAGGGGAACAAAGAATTAGTAATTTTCTTTTGTGGCAACTTGCCTATACAGAATTTTTATTTATACCAAAATATTGGCCTGATTTTTCAGAAGCTGATTTAGATGATGCAATATCAGTTTTTGTTCAAAGAAATCGTAAATTTGGGGGAAAATAGAAAGGAAGCCAAATATGAATGTAAAAAGAGTTGTTTCAGGATTAGTGTTATTTCCTTTAGTTGCAATTTTATTAGTATTTGGAAATAAATATGTAGTAGATGTAGCTATTTCAATAATTGCTAT
Source organism: uncultured Clostridia bacterium (assembly GCA_947623555.1). Classification (GTDB taxonomy): domain Bacteria; phylum Bacillota; class Clostridia; order TANB77; family CAG-508; genus CAG-273. The sequence continues at coordinate 61,989 of CANQGW010000004.1, read as the reverse complement.
TATGAGTTTACATGAGTTTTATAAAGCGTTCCGCACAGGCGAAAAAGCAAAACCTATTGACTGGATCGGATATTTAGCAGCAGGAATGATTTCGCTAATTCATGTAGTTCCAATTAGTTTAATATTAAAAACAATAGGGTTGTTGCTTCCAGTTTCTATATTAATTTTGTTTTTACATGTTATTATTACTAATTTAAAATATGATATAAAAGATATTACCGTTACATTTTTTGGAATTTGTTATATTGTAATATTTTTAATGTTTATACCAATTATTCATGAAAACTTACCAAATGGCAAATTTTTAATTTGGTATGTATTCTTCACAGCATGGGGAACAGATATTTTTGCATATATAGTAGGAAAGCTATTTGGAAAACATCATTTTACTCAAATTAGTCCAAATAAAACAGTTGAGGGCTGTATTGGAGGTGTATTTGGTGCATTATTATTAGTAACTCTTTATACAATAGCATGCAAAAATATTTTTAACGTTGAATTTCAATATACTACTGTAATTATAATAACATTAATATTAAGCTTGTTAAGTCAAATAGGTGATTTGGCAGCTTCATCTATTAAAAGATATACTGGAATAAAAGATTTTAGCAACTTAATTCCAGGTCATGGTGGAATGTTAGACAGAATAGACAGTATTATATTTATTGCACCATTTGCATATTTTTTATTTATGCTAATGTAATATTACTATAATAAAAAGGAGAAATAAAATTGCTTAATTTTCTTATAACATTTATTAAAATAGTATTTATATTGGGCTTTCTAGTTTTTATACATGAAGGCGGTCATTTTTTAATTGCAAAACTATGCAAAATAAAGGTAAATGAATTTGCTATTGGTTTTGGACCTATAGTATGGAGAAAACAGGGAAAAGAAACAAAATATGCATTAAGGTTAATACCACTTGGTGGTTTTGTGAGTATGGAAGGTGAAGACCAGCAGTCTGATGCAGAAGGTTCTTTTAGTAAAGCAAGTATTCCAAAAAGAATAGCAGTTACTTTAGCGGGTGGTTTAGTAAATATTATATTTGCTTTAATAGTATATTTTGTTTTATTAAGTTTTACTGGAAATAATGTTTCTACTACTATTAATTCTGTTATGGATGGTACAAATGCACAAATAGCAGGTATTCAAGCTGGTGATGAAATTGTTAAAATAAATGGAGAAAACATAAACTACAAATCAGATTTAGATAATGCAATGGATAAATATGATGGAAATGGAATGGAAGTTGTAGTTAAAAGAAATGATGAAAAATTAACTTTTAATATAAAACCAGAAGAAGAAAAATATAATTATACCGGAATTGCTATAACAAATGGCGAAACTGATACTACAAAAATAGCAGCAATTTACCCTGAAAGCCCAGCTGCAGTTCAGGGGTTAGAAACAAATGATGTAATAGTTTTAGTAAATAGTGTAGATGTTAAAGATAATAGTCAAAAGTTAGTAGAAGAAATTAACAAAAATATAGGAGAAAAAATTACTTTTACAGTAGAAAGAAATAATGAAGATATACAAATAGAAATTGTGCCAGAAGTAAGAACAAATTATTATATTGGTGTTTATTTAAAAATGGCAGAAAATAATTTTTCAAACAATATATATTATGCGTTTCTTGAAACTGGCGAATTTGCATTTTCTATTGTAGATAATTTAAAGCTTTTGTTTACAGGTCATGTTTCTATAGATCAAATGATGGGACCTGTTGGAATTGGTGGTATAGTAGCTCAAACTAGCGGAGTAGAAGACTTTATTTATATTTTAGTTTTAATTTCAATATCTCTTGGCTTTACAAACTTACTTCCATTCCCACCACTTGATGGAGGAAAAGTTGTAATATTATTAATTGAATGGATTAGAAAAAAACCATTACAAGAAAAAACAGAAATTACAATTCAAATGATAGGCTCTTTAGTTTTAATTGGTTTAGCTTTTTTAGTTACTTATAATGATATTTTAAGAATATTTTAATTACTAAAACAGGAGAAATATATAAAATGGAAGAAAATATAAAGACAGTAAAAGAAGTATTTAAAGATTATAATTCAAATAGCTTTGCCTTAAGCGAAGCAAAAGTATCATGTGTTAATATTTATAAGAAAACTAATGAATTAGAAATTAAATTAAAAGTAACTTCTTCTATTTTAATTAAAGATTTATGTGATTTTGAAAAATATTTAAATCAAAGATTTGGGTTTAGAGAGATTAATATAAAAATAGAAAAAGATGAGTTAGATACAAATATTGATGAAAAAATAGTTGCAGAATGGAACGACATAGTAGACTATATGGCATATAAACATCCATTAACAAAAGCATTATTAAAAAATAGTACGGTTCAAATTAATGAAAATAAACTTGTTGTAAATTTAGCAAAAAGGGGAAAAGAAATACTACAAGCTAGAGGGTTTGAAAAAATATTAGCTACAAAATTAAAAGACTTATATAATAAACCATATATAATTTCATATGAAGAAAATATAACAGAGGAAATGATAGCAAAATTTCAAGAAGAAACTAAAATGCTAGAAGAGCAAGCAATTTTGCTTGCAAAAAAAGAAGCTAAAGAGCAAGAAAACATACAAAAAGATGAACAAGAAAATACCCCTATTACTTCTAATGAGCAAAGTTCAAACTTGCCAGTTGAAGAAAAGCAAGAAGAAAAAGAGGTTTCACCTATTATTTATGGTAGAAGTTTAAAAATTAAAGAAGAGTTATCAAAAGTAGCAGACCTTTCAGTAGATAGTGGTAAGGTATTACTTGATGGTGAAATATTAAATGTTGATTCTAGAGAGTTAAAATCTGGAAAGTTTTTAGTTACCTTCGATTTATATGATGGTTCTAGTACAATAACTTGTAAAGCGTTTGTAGAGGCAGATAAGCAAGACGCAGTTATAAAAAGGTTAAAATCAGTCAAAGGTGTAAAGGTAAATGGAACTGCACAATTTGACCCATTTGCTAAAGAATTAGGAATAATTGCAAATGTAATTATTGCATCTACTGGCATTAAAAGAGAGGCAAGAAATGATGATGCAAAAGTAAAAAGGGTAGAGCTTCATATGCATACACAAATGAGCCAAATGGATGGAATGACTGCTGCAAAAGATTTACTGAAACGTGCTGTAAAATGGGGAATGAAGTCAATTGCAATTACAGATCATGGTGTTGTACAAGCTTTTCCTGATGCACATAAATTTTTAGAAAAGGTTAAGCCCGATTTAAAGGTTATTTATGGTGTAGAAGCTTATTTGGCACCAGATAAAACATCGCCGGTTTCATTTTCAAAAAATCAAGATATAGAAAATGCTACATATTGTGTACTAGATTTAGAAACAACAGGACTTTCTTTTAGAACAGAAAAAATAACAGAAATAGGTATTATGAAGGTAAAAAATCATGAAGTTATAGAAGAGTTTTCTACTTTTGTAAACCCAGAAAAACCAATTCCACAAAGAGTAGTAGAAGTTACAAATATTACTGACGAAATGGTGAAAGATGCACCAACTATTGAAGAAGTTTTACCAAAAGTTTTAGAATTTGTAGGTGATAGTGTTTTAGTTGCACATAATGCAGACTTTGATATAGGATTTTTAAAACATAATTGTAGTAAATTAGGTTTAAAATTAGGAAATACATATATTGATACTTTGCGTTTAGCTAAAGAATTATTTCCTCAATATAAAAAATACAAATTAGGAATTATTGCAGAAAATTTAGGAATTAAAGTAGAGGTAGCCCATAGGGCTTTAGATGATGTAGATACAACAGTTAAGGTTTTTAATGTAATGCTTGACATGCTAAAAGAAAAAAAGGTAACTACATTAGATGAAATAGATACTAAATTAAGTGGAAAGGCAGACTATAAGTCGCTTCAAACTTACCATGCTATTATACTTGCAAAAAATTATATCGGTTTAAGAAACTTATATAAGTTAATTTCTATTTCTCATTTAGATTATTTTTACAAAAAACCACGTATATTAAAATCAATATATAAAAAGTATTCTGAAGGCTTAATGCTTGGAAGTGCTTGTGAAGCAGGAGAACTTTATAGGGCAATTATTGCAGGTAAAACAGATGAAGAGCTAGAGGAAATAGCTTCTGACTATGACTATTTAGAAATTCAACCAAACGGAAACAATATGTTTATGGTTAGAAATGAAACTGTAAAATCTGTAGAAGATTTGCAAGATATTAACCGTAAAATTGTAGCCCTAGGTGAAAAATTACAAAAGCCGGTAGTAGCAACTTGTGATGTTCATTTTATGGACCCACAAGACGAAATATATCGTAGAATTTTAATGGCAGGGCAAGGCTATGATGATGCAGATGAGCAAGCACCGCTTTATTTGCGTACAACAGAAGAAATGCTAAAAGAATTTGAGTATTTAGGAGAAGAAAAAGCTTACGAAGTAGTAGTAACAAATACAAATAAAATTGCGGATATGTGCGAAAAAATAAGCCCAATTTCTCCAGAAAAATGTCCTCCATATATTGAAGGTTGTGAACAAACAATTAAAGAAATTGCTTACAACAAGGCACATGAATTATATGGTGACCCGCTACCAGAATTAGTACAAACAAGGCTAGATAAAGAGCTAAATTCAATTATAAAAAATGGATTCTCCGTTATGTACATTATTGCACAAAAACTAGTATGGAAATCAAACGAAGATGGCTACATAGTAGGTTCAAGAGGATCAGTAGGTTCTTCATTTGTTGCAAACATGACAGGTATTACAGAGGTAAATTCACTTCCGCCACATTATAGATGCCCTAATTGTAAATATTCAGATTTTACAGATTATGGGGTTAAAAATGGATTTGATTTACCTGATAAAGAATGCCCAAAATGTGGTCATAAACTCGCAAAAGATGGTATGGATATTCCATTTGAAACTTTTTTGGGATTTGATGGAGATAAAGAGCCTGATATTGACTTAAACTTTTCAGGGGAATATCAAGCAAAAGCACACCGCTATACTGAAGTTATATTTGGAAAAGGAACTACATTTAAAGCAGGAACAGTAGGTACTGTGGCAGATAAAACAGCGTATGGTTATGTAAAAAAATATTATGAAGAAAGAGGAATTCCAGTTAGTAATGCAGAAATTTTAAGGCTTTCACAGGGATGTACAGGAATTAAAAGAACAACAGGTCAGCACCCAGGTGGTATTATAGTAGTACCAAAAGGAAGGGAAATATATGAGTTTACTCCTGTGCAACATCCTGCAGATGACCCTAATTCGGATATTATAACAACACACTTTGATTATCACTCAATTGACCAAAACTTATTAAAACTTGATATACTAGGTCATGATGATCCAACTATGATTCGTATGTTATATGATTTAACTGGAATAGATCCAACTAAAGTTCCATTAGATGATAAAGAAACTATGTCAATATTTAGCTCTACCAAAATTTTAGGAGTAAACCCAGAACAAATACATTCAGAGGTAGGAACTTATGGAATACCTGAATTTGGTACTAAATTTGTAAGAGGAATGTTAGTAGATACAAAGCCAACAACCTTTGAAGAGTTACTTCGTATTTCTGGTTTATCACATGGTACTGACGTATGGCTTAACAATGCACAAACATTGATACAAGAAGGTACAATTACACTTCAAGATGCAATATGTACTCGTGATGATATTATGCTTTACTTAATAAAACAGGGGATGCCACCAAAGCCAGCATTTAAAATAATGGAATTTGTTCGTAAAGGAAAACCATCAGCAGACCCAGAAAAATGGAAAGAATTTGAGCAAACAATGAGGGAATACAATATTCCAGAATGGTATATAGGTTCTTGTAAGAAAATTAAGTATATGTTCCCAAAAGCCCATGCAGCAGCGTATGTAACAAATGCCTTTCGTATTGCTTGGTTTAAAGTACATAAACCAGCAGCATATTATACAGCCTTTTTCACAATTCGTGCAGATGAGTTTGACAGTGATATTATGTGTTATGGTGTGGAAAAAGTTAAAAACAAAATGAAAGAAATCGACCTTCAAGGAAACAGCGCTACAACGAAGGACAAAAATATGTATGCAATATTAGAATTAGTTTTAGAAATGTATGAAAGAGGAATTACATTTTTGCCAATTGACCTATATAAAAGCCACGCTACAAAATTTAAAATGGAATCTGATACAGAAATAAGGCCACCTCTAAACAGTATCCCAGGTTTAGGAACAGTAGCAGCAGAAGGAATAGACGAGGCAAAAAAAGATGGTAAGTTTATGTCGATAGATGATATGAAGATTAGGTCTAAAATAGGAAAATCAGTAATTGAATTACTAGAAAAAGTTGGGTGTTTAAAGGGAATGAGTCAAAGTAATCAAATAAGTTTATTTGGATAATATTTATGTAAATCTATTGCTAAAAGTTACATAATGTTGTATAATATATTCGAAATTTAATTTGCTTTTGATAAGGAGAAAATATGAAAAGTGAAAATGAAGAAAAAGAACTTGCAAAAGATTTAGATGTAGTGGATGAACCAAAAAAGTCACCACAAAAAAGAAATATAAAAACTATAGAAGGTACTTGGAAACCCAAAGCTGCTCTTTTTGAAACACAAGAAATTATAGATTTTTTGTATGAATATCCAGAGAAAATACAAGAAGCAGCTGAAAAATTTGATTATTTCATAACAGACGTTTATACAAAAATGAGATATTACCAAATTTATGGCGTTAAAAAAATAACAAATTTATTAGATAAAAAAACAGATGAAGAAATAGCTAAAGAAGGACATGTAAGTGTTGAAGCTGTTGCAAGGATAAGAAAAGAAGTGGAAGATGCTCATATACCAGGAGCTTTACTGAACCAAAAAATTTTAGAATATATTTATGAATACCCAGACGACATAAAGAAAGTAGCACAAACGCTTAATATTTCTGAAACTAATGTAATATCAAAAATGAAGGAAAATAATATTTATAATGCAACAAAAATAAGGAGCTTGTTAGATGAAAAAACAGATGAAGAAATATCTGCAGAAGGAAACGTAAGTATTATAGCAGTATCTAGAATAAGGGAGAAAGAAAAAGAAAAAGGAAGAAAAAAAGTGGTAGATACTCCAAAAAACAAAGAAACTAAAAAATCAAGTAGTGTTAAGAAACAAAACGAAAACACTCAAAGACGTGAGTTGCCTACTGCACGAATAATACAATTAGGTAAAAACTTGGTAGATGTAGAAAAAATAGCAGAAGAGACAGGAGTATCTAGTAGACAAGTTAGCTTTGTACTTAAAACCTATGGCATATATTCAATTCAATATGTTACTTCATTGTTAAATAAATTAAGTGATAAAGAAATTGCTGAAAAGGGAAAATTAAACGTTTTGGCTGTTTCAAAATTACGAAAAGAAAAATCTACCGATACATATGTTCAAGAATCAAAAAAGCAAAAAGAAAATACAAATGCGATAACAGTTAAAAATGAAAAAAGATCTAAAGCAAAAAAATCAACACCACAGGAAAATTCATCAATAATAGGAGATAAATTGTTTTTAGAAATGGCAAAACGTTTTGAGCCAGTAGAAAAAATAGCAAATACTTTTAAAATAGATAATTACGAAGTATTATTAAAATTAGAAATGGAAAAAATTCGTTCAAGAGCAGAAGTAGAAAGGTTAATTGAAAAAAGCCGTAATGCAACAAATGAAAAATTAGCTTACAGAGTAAATGGCGATGTAGATACTATAGCTAATATACGAGAATTGGTAGAAAAAAGGGAACGACTTATTGCTAGTGTTTCAAAAGAAGATAAAGGTGCTATTATTTCTAGCCTAATAGCTGACTCTGACATAAATTATATATCAGAAAGATATTCTATATCTAAAGGAAAAATAAGGGCAATAGCACAAAAATATGAAAGGGATAAGTATATAAACTTACCAGAAGATAGAAGAAGAGTATTATTTAAAAATGATTTTAATACATTAAGGTATTGTTTGCAAAAGCAAGAAAGTTTAGATCAAACAAAAAGAATGGTAATGAACTACAATATTACAAAAATTTTAGTTACATATCAAGAATTTTTGCAAAGACCTGAATATGCTCTATTGACATATGGTTATATGAAAATAGGAGAATATTATAAAGCTGCTTATGTAGCAAAACAATATTTAAAATTTAAAAAATTTGGTATTAAGGAAATGGCTGAAAAAATAAATGATATACTAGAGCAAGAAAAAAACAAGCAAAGTATCAGCTTAAATGAATCAAATGAAGAAACAAGGTAATTTATAATGAATATAAGTGAAATTTTTAGCATACAAAATATAATTATATATTTTATTTTAATAAATTTAGTTACATTTTTTGCAATGTGGCTTGATAAAAGAAAAGCAAAAATGGGAAAATGGAGAATACCTGAAAATACTTTACTACTTTTAGTTTTACTAGGTGGAGGAATAGGCGGAATAGCAGGTATGTATACCTTTAGACACAAAACACAAAAAATGAAGTTTGTAATAGGTTTTCCTGTAATTCTAATTTGTGAAATTATGTTGATTTTGAATATATTATTATAAAATAGATTATAATTTTAAAATATTACAGTTATATTTAATTTGTATGACATTTTAAAAAAATATTTACATAAAAGCTTAAATGTGATTTAATTATAAATAAATTAAAAAACTATTAGAAATTACAAACAAAAGAAAAAAGGAGAAGATACATGAAATCAGCAAACCGTTGGTACTCTAGAGAGAGAGAGAGAGAGAGAGAGAGAGCTGCATCTTAAATAAAGAAGAGATAAAGCTATTAGAAAAAATAGCTAATGTTTTAGTAGAAGAAAAAAATAATAAGAAAGAAAACAATTTAAAAGATGTAAATCATAAAAGGGTAGACTATTTTATAGAAATAAAGTAGCCTGTCCTTTTTGTTGTTTAAAACAAGTTTTTTATATTTTATTCTTATGGTAAGATATAAAGCCTGTAAAAATAATAAAAAATATAAAAATAGGAAAAGGAGGAAAAGAAAAATGCTAAAAAAAATAAAATTTAGAGAAAGGAGAAATAAATTAGAGATGAAAAACAATTTAGAAAAAGTGAATTTTCTAGAAAATAAAAAACAAGGAATAACATTAATAGCTTTAGTAGTAACTATTGTAGTGCTTTTGATTTTGGCATCAGTAAGTATAACAGCTGTATTTGGAAATAATGGAATATTAGAGCTTGCAGAAGAAGCAAGAGATAAAACAAATCAGGCAGTAGAAAAAGAGCAAGAAGATATAACAAATTTAACAAATGATATGAAAGATCTAATAAATGGAGAAAAAACATTAGTGCAAATGTTTAAAGAAGGAGAACTAAAAGTAGGAGATTATATAAACTATGTAAATCCAACTGAAGGAAGTTATACAGCAGAAGCAGAAAAAACAGGAACGAATAGGGCTGAAGGATATAATATTGGTGCTCAAACATTTAGTGTAGTAAATAATCAATTAAGCTGGAGAATATTAGGAATAGACAAAGAAACAGGGGGATTAAAGCTAATATCAGGAAAACCAATAAAAAATGATAGAATAAATACAGAAGCTAAAGATCCATATTTTTATATGTATGGAGCAAAGGGATATTTAAATGGAAAAGAAGAATTGAACAATATAGCCGCAATATTTAAAAATGAAGAATATGCACAAAAAGTAAGAAGTGTAACAGTAGAAGATATAAATGAAGTAGTAGGAATAAAAACAGAAGAAGACATTAAGAATGTAGATGTTGATGGGTATTATGATAAAACATATCAATTTGAAAATCACTATACACCAGAATCTTGGCTAAATGGACAAACAGAGATAACTGTATCAGGAACATCTGATGGATATGCTTATAAAATAAATTGTGGAGTAAAACCAGTAAAAGTAGAAGACGAAGAATTATTTAATATGTTATTTGACAATATAGAATATAATTATAATGAACTATCTGGTGCTAGTTATTGGCTTTGTTCTAGTTCTGTAATAGGGTTCTCAAAAGAAGCTCGCTTTTGTTTGGGATCGGTATACGATGCTGGAAAAGGGGAAACAGCAGGACCTGTAGCCTGTGTGTTTTATTCTAATTATCATAACGGAGAAATAGAACATTTAATTGGAGCTGGTGTGCGTGCTGTTGCTATTTTAAAGCCAGAACTTACATTAAAACAATTACAGAAAATTGAACCAGTTACCGAAGAAATATGGGAATATGAACATACGAAGTCGACAGCTAATCCTGAATAAATTAGAAATATATGTAAAATATTAAAACTTAAAAATAGCAATAATAAGTTTTCATAAAATAATAACAGATAATATTTAAAAGTTATCCACAATTTTTATTCGCTATTTGCAATTATTCACAGACTTATCCACATTATCCACAATAATGTGGATAATATTTTTTGTAAACCTATTGTAATTTTTATGTAACATACAAATAAAATTTGTAACCAATTTGTAACAACATTGAAATAAAAGTACCTAAAAAATACAAAATTATACAAAAAAACCTAAAAAAATATAATTTTTATCTTCTAAACAACTTAATAATATTACAAAGATATTACAGGGCATAAAAAATTTATAAATTAAAAGTAAAAGTTATTCACAGTTTTAATTATGAATAAAAAGTATATAAAAGATAGTTGTTATTTTTTATTTGTTATAGTAAAATAAAGGCGAAATACAAAAGAGGGGGATGTAAAATGAATTACAAGGAGAGAAAATTTTATAAAGAAAATTTGCAAGAAGTATTACATACAACTTTAAACCCATATGAGCCAGGAGTTGTTAGAATACATTTAGTGCCAGCTAAATATAATCCATTTAAAAGTGAACCAAGCGTAGTAATATTAAATGGAAAGGATATCTTGCCAATTAATTTAGCTTGGACCATATTACTTGCAATATTTATAAAAGAAGTAAATAAATATAAAGGAAATGAAGTTACAGAAGAAGAACTTAAAAAAATAGTTACAGCAACTGTTAATAAAGCTTTTGAAATTTATAAAAAACCGGGAAGAATAACATTAAAAGAGGACTTAAATACAATATTATCGGTATTTGTAGATATAGCAGAGGGAAGGGAGCCACAAGAAAAAATTGGACAAGTATCTATTGGGAAATTTGCTAGTAAAATGAAGGCTCCACATAGAATGGATTTAATGGTAAGCAGTATGACAAAGGACGGAAAATGGAACTGTAACCAAAAATGTTTACATTGCTATGCAGCGGGGCAAAGTTATGCTGATAAAAAAGAGTTAACAACACAGGAGTGGAAGGAAGTTATTGATAAATGCAAAAATGCAGGTATTCCACAGCTTACATTTACAGGTGGTGAGCCAACTAGAAGAGATGATTTGCCAGAGCTTATAGATTATGCAAAATGGTTTATTACAAGGTTAAATACAAATGGAGTATTGTTAACTAAAGAATTATGCAAAAAACTATATGATGCAAGTTTAGATAGTGTTCAAATAACTTTTTATTCAAATAATAAAGAAGAGCATAATAAATTGGTTGGTGCAAATAACTTTGATAAAACTGTTGAAGGTATAAAAAATGCAATTGAAGCAGGTTTGCCATTAAGCATAAATACACCACTTTGTACAATAAATAAAAATTATGTAGATACTTTAAAATATTTGCATAGTTTAGGAGTAAAATATGTAACATGCTCGGGATTAATAATTACAGGTAATGCAAAAACTGAAGAATCACAAAGAACACAACTATCAGAAGATGAGTTATATAATATTTTAAAAGATGCATGCAATTATGCAAAAGAAAATTTGATGGAGATTAGCTTTACATCACCTGGATGGATAAAAGAAAGTAAAATACTAGAATTAGGTTTAAATGTACCAAGTTGTGGCGCATGTTTAAGTAATATGGCAATAGCTCCTGATGGAGAGGTAGTACCTTGCCAAAGCTGGTTAAAAGAGGATGCTGGTCTTGGAAATATACTAGAGGTAAGCTGGAAAAAAATATGGGAAAACACTAAATGTAAAAAAATAAGAGCTTACTCTGCAAAAGGTACTCGGAAAATGTCCACTAAAAGATGAAGGAGGTTGCTAAAATGAAACGAAAATATGTCTTATTAGCCTTAATATTATTTATATTTTTTATAATTGTTTTAGGGGTAAATAATAAAACTTATGCAGCAGATTTAGATGAAATAGTTAATTATGTAATAACTGTTGAACCAAGAATGAATGATGCCTCATTAGATATCACTTATGAAATAAGTTGGAAAGTTTTAGATTCTACTACTGAAGGACCTTTAGAATGGGTTAGAATAGGAACTCCAAATGAAAATTTTGATACACCAACCGCTTTAACTAAAAACATAAGCTCAATAACAAAATATAGTGGTTCTAATTTAAGGATAGTTTTTGATAAAGCGTATTATGCAGGAGAAATAATAACTTTTAAATATTCAATTCATCAACCATATATGTGCACAGTATCATGGGGAAAATGTAATTATGAGTTTACACCTGCATGGTTTACAGATGCAAAAGTAGATAACATAACTATTAAATGGAATAGTGACCAAGTAAAAAGTAGCAATACTAAAAAAAGTGATGGAAGTTACTTGTTGTGGAAAAAAAGTAATATGGAAAAGGGGGAAAAACTAACTGCAAATGTAAAATATGACAAAAAGGCATTTTCAGCAATAACTTCTACTAAAAAAAGTTCAAGCTCTAATGGATCAGTGGCTATGTTTTATGCCATAATGTTTATTATAATGATAGCACTTTCTATAATCTCAAGCTTTTCAAGAATGGGAGGCGGTGGCTACTACAGGCACAGAGGATTTTACGGTGGCGGATTTTACCGGAGGAGGTTGTGTACATAGTAGCTGTGCCTGTGCGCATAGCAGTTGTGCAAGTAGCTGTGCTTGTGCATGTGCAGGAAGTGGTAGAGCAGGATGCTCAAGAAAGGACTTTTATAGCACAAACTTGACTAGTAAGAAGATTAACAAGGCGTTTAGTTAATATTTATAAATTCATCAAATGAAAAAATAAAGGTAATAGTAAAAATGTTAGCATAAAATAAACAAAACAGAATATATTAAGAGTTAATAGATAGAATTTGCATGTTTTACTTGACAAAATTAGTTGTAAGATGCTATACTATCTATAGTAGATCAGTACTTCAGACAACCTACGGGACTGAAGTCGGAAAAGCCTCGGTAGCCTACGGGTCCGAGGTTAATTTTTTTAAGGAGAAAAATATTGAAAAAAGAATTTAAAACAATAGAAGAACAAATATACCATTATGGGTATTAGTTAGGATATTATCTTTCGGGAAAATATCTAAATTTTATAGTTTTATGAAACAAAAAGAACAAAATAATATTAGTAGGCAATTCAATGTTAAGACTGAATCATTAAAAGTATATTTAATTAATTTAGGCAATATTAGAAATATATGCGCACATGATGAAAAATTATATGATGTCATATTAAAAAATAGAATAAATATAACTGACTATCATAAAAAATTAGGATTAGTAAAAAACAAGGAAGCAATGGCAACGAGGGATTTATTTTCAATAATAATTATTCTAAAAATTCTACTTAAAGAAATAGACTTTAAAAAGTTTTATTTGTTACTGTTAAGTTATATAGAAAATTTAGAGTCAAAATTAAAAACAATATCGATTAACAAAGTTTTAAATAAAATGGGTTTCCCTAAAAATTATAAGGATTTATTAAATTTATAAATTCTTTAAAATGTAAAAAACTTGAAAATACACACTTTATGTAATAATATTCATTTATTCTTTATTACAGTAAAAAATTAAGTTATCCCACATGACCAACAAAAAGATGTCTTTTGACATCTTTTTAAATTTTCCACAAAATACCGTTGACTTTTACAAACTAATGTTTTATAATTAATATGTTAAATTTCAAATTAGGGGGCAGCATTATAAAATGCAAAATAGTATTATAATAAAGGGCGCAAAAGAACATAATTTAAAAGATATAAATTTAGAAATTCCAAGGGATAAATTAGTAGTAATTACTGGACTTTCGGGTTCTGGCAAATCTTCTCTAACATTTGACACATTATATGCAGAAGGTCAAAGAAGGTATGTTGAAAGTTTATCTTCGTATGCTAGGCAATTTTTAGGATTAATGGAAAAACCAGAGGTAGAGTCAATAGAAGGGCTTTCACCTGCTATTTCAATTGATCAAAAAACAACATCTCGTAACCCACGTTCTACAGTAGGTACAGTTACTGAAATATATGATTATATTCGTTTACTATATGCACGAATTGGTACACCATATTGCCCAAATTGTGGTAAAAAAATTGAAAAGCAAACAATAGACCAAATTATAGATAATGTAATGAGTTTAGAAGAAGGTACTAAAATACAGGTGCTAGCGCCTGTTATACGTGGTAGAAAAGGCGAGTATACAAAGCTTCTACAAGATTTTCAAAAAGAGGGCTTTGTTCGTGCAAAAATAGATGGACAAACTTATGAACTTACAGATGATATTGATATAGATAGAAAGAAAAAACATAACATTTCTTTAATAGTAGATAGATTAGTTGTAAAAGAAAGTATTAGGTCAAGGCTTACAGAGTCAGTGGAAATTGCTTTAAAACATGCAAATAATTTGGTGGTAATAGATATTCCTGATGATAAAGAAATTTTATATAGCCAAAACTATGCATGCCCAGACTGCGGAATAAGCATAGAAGAACTAACACCTAGAATGTTTTCATTTAACAACCCATTTGGAGCTTGCCCAACATGTACAGGCATTGGTTACCTTATGAAAATGGATGAGGACTTAATTATACCTGATAAAAATAAAACATTGTATGATGGTGTTAAAGCATTTGGTGCTAGCACAATGAAAAAAAATGAAACAATGGCAAAAATGTATTTTGAAAGTATAGGTAAGCATTATGGTGTTGATATTAAAGTACCTATTAAAAAGCTTCCAAGATGGTTTTTGGAAAAAATATTATATGGTACAGGTGATGAAGAAATAGACTTTGAATATACATCATATGCAGGAACAAGAAGGTTTACTGCACCATTTGAAGGTGTACTTCCTACACTAGACAGAAGGTATAATGAAACAAAATCACAGGGTATGAGGGACTTTTATGAAATGTATATGAGTGAAAGTGCCTGTCAAACTTGTCATGGAGCTAGGCTTAAAAAAGAAAGCTTGTCTGTTAAAGTGGGTGGAAAAAATATAAATGAATTAACAGATATGTCAATAGACAAAATTAAAATATTTTTAAATTCATTAGAATTAGACAAACAAAAAAGCTTAATTGCAGATCAAATTTTAAAAGAATTAAATAAAAGATTACAATTTTTAATAGATGTTGGTTTAGACTATTTAACACTATCTAGAAGTGCTGGAAGTTTATCTGGTGGAGAGGCACAACGTATACGTTTGGCTACACAAATAGGCTCTGGCTTAACAGGTGTGTTATACATTTTAGATGAACCTAGCATTGGACTTCATCAAAGAGATAATGATAAATTATTAGCTACTCTAAAAAAATTAAGAGATTTAGGAAATAGCGTATTAGTAGTAGAACATGACGAAGATACTATGTATGCAGCAGACCAAATTATAGATATTGGACCAGGACCAGGTGTTCATGGCGGAAGGGTAATTGCACAAGGCACAGCAGAAGAAATTAAGCAAGTACCAGAATCTATTACTGGTCAGTATTTAAGTGGTAAAAAGCAAATTACAGTTCCTAAAAAAAGAAGAAAATCAAATGGAAAATCTATTGAAGTAAAGGGTGCAACTGAACATAATTTAAAAAATATAAATGTAAAATTCCCATTAGGGCAATTTGTATGTGTAACTGGTGTTTCAGGCTCTGGTAAAAGTACATTAGTAAACGAAATATTATATAGAACAGTTGCAAAAGAACTATATGGTTCTAATGAAAAACCGGGAAAGTGCAAAGAAATAAAAGGCATACAAAATATAGATAAAATAATTAATATAGATCAGTCACCAATAGGAAGAACACCACGTTCTAACCCTGCTACTTACACTGGCGTATTTGATATGATACGTGACATTTTTGCATCAACTGAAGAGGCAAAAATGCGTGGATATGATAAAGGCAGATTTAGCTTTAATGTATCAGGTGGTAGATGTGAAGCATGTAGTGGTGATGGTGTGCTTAAAATAGAAATGCATTTCTTGCCAGACATATATGTACCATGTGAGGTTTGCAAAGGCAAAAGGTATAACAGGGAAACATTAGAAGTAAAATATAAAGGTAAAACAATATCAGATGTATTAGATATGACAGTTGAAGAAGCATTAGAATTTTTTAAAAATTTACCTAGAATAAAGAACAAAATTCAAACTTTATATGATGTAGGACTTGGTTACATTAAGCTTGGACAGCCTTCTACTACACTATCAGGTGGAGAAGCACAACGTGTAAAACTTGCAACAGAACTTTCTAAAAAAGCAACTGGAAAAACTTTGTATATACTAGATGAGCCAACAACTGGTCTTCATATTGCAGATGTGCATAAATTAGTAGATATTTTGCAAAGATTAGTAGATACAGGAAATACTATTATTGTAATTGAACATAATTTGGATTTAATTAAAACTGCAGATTATATTATAGATTTAGGACCAGAAGGTGGAGAAAAGGGCGGACAGGTAATTGCGGTTGGTTCTCCTGAACAAATTGTTAAAAACGAACAAAGTTATACTGGCAAATTTTTAAAAAAATATTTGGAAAAATAAAATATTAATAGCTACTAGGTGGTTATAAAAGCCTAGTAGCTAATTATTTTTTAATACAAAAACAAGAGATACAAAACTAAATGGGCATTCTCAAAAAACAAAGTAAAGAAAAAACAAAAAAGAAAGGGAATAAAGTAAATTTCAATTCTCTATTGATAAGCTATTA
Source organism: uncultured Clostridia bacterium (assembly GCA_947623555.1). Classification (GTDB taxonomy): domain Bacteria; phylum Bacillota; class Clostridia; order TANB77; family CAG-508; genus CAG-273. The sequence continues at coordinate 45,024 of CANQGW010000004.1, read as the reverse complement.
AAATGTAAATGCCCATTTAGCTTTGTATCTCCTGCTTAAAAATTAACTATCTACATTCATTATTGTTATTTCTTTCATTGCTGCTATTGTTCTTGTTGCTCTTGCTATTTTTGTTATTGTTACTATTGTTGTTTTTGTTTTGTTTGTTTTGGTTTTCTGACATAAATGCCACCTCCATTCTTTATTTACATTATTATTGTGAACGAAAAGACAAAAAATATTCAAAAAAACAAAAAAGTATGTTATAATAAACAAAATTAAATATTGGAAAATTAACATTAAATTTCATTTTAAAAATTTAAAAACAGGAGATTATAAATGAGTAATTTAGTAATTGGAATAGAAGGTTTAGTGGGAGCAGGAAAAACAGCTATATGTAGAGAACTTTTAAATGAAATTCCAAACAGTATTCTGCTTCAAGGTGGAAATTTATATAGAGCAATTGTATATAGTTTAATGTCTAAAGGAATAAATTTAGAACGATTAAAACAAAGTATGAGAAGTGTAGATATTAAACAAATTATGGAAAAATTAAAAATAACAATTTCTATTGAAAATAGAGATACAGTTATTTATATAGATGGCGAAAAAATAGATGAAGAAAATTTACAGTCTGTAAGCTCTTCATTAGCAGTTTCTGAAATTAGCCATATTGCAGACAATAAAAGTTTTTATTTATTTGCTAAAAAACTTATTGATGAATTTAAACAAAATTTTAATTTAATTGTATCTGGTAGGGACTTAATGCAAATATACCCAGAGTTAGACTATCACTTTTTAATAACCGCATCACTAGAGGAACGTGTAAAAAGAAAATGCATACAATATAATGGAAATATTTCAGAAGAAGAAATAAAACAAAATATTATAAAAAGAGATGAAATTCAAGAAAAATCAGGTTTTTATAAGAAATATGAAAACACTATATTAGTAGATGTTACAAATTGCAATTCTCCAAAAGAGGGAGCAAAAAAGTTATTAGAATATATCAATATTTCCAATATAAAAGAAAGGGGAATGGTGTTAGGTAAGGTCTAACATTAAAAATAAAATGGAGTACATAAATAAAAATTTAGAAGAATTTGATGGTTACATAAAAAATAAAAAAGTAGCAATAATAGGGTTAGGTGTAAGTAATATCCCATTACTAGATTATTTATATAGCAAAGGTGCAGTGGTAAGTGTTTTTGACAAAAAAGATGAAAATACTCTAAACGAAGAAGCTTTAAAAAAATTAAAGCAATATAATTTTGAATTATATTCAGGTGAGAATTGTTTGAATTATTTGAAGGGATTTTCTTTAATATTTCGTTCACCAAGCTGTATGCCAGATACAAAAGAGCTAGTGGAAGAAGTTAATAATGGTGCTATTCTTACTTCTGAAATTGAGATGGTACTTAAATTATGCCCTGGTACTGTAATAGGCATAACAGGAACAGAGGGTAAAACAACAACCTCTTCACTTATTTACGAAATTGTTAAAAAAAGTGGCAGAAACTGCTATTTAGGTGGTAATATAGGTAAGCCAATTTTTACTCAAATAAAAAATATGACACCTGAAGATATTGTTGTTTTAGAATTAAGCAGTTTTCAGTTAATAGGAATGGATGTTAGCCCACAAATTTCTGTTGTTACTAATATTTACCCAGATCACTTAAACGTACACAAATCTTATGAAGAATACAGAGAAGCTAAAAAGAATATTTTTAAATATCAAAATAAAGACGGAATAGTAGTTTTAAATTATGATAATGAATTTACAAGAGATTTTGCAAAAGAGGCAGATGGTAAGGTTTTATTCTTTAGTAGCAAAGAAAAATTGGAAAATGGTTATATATATGATGCTTCGGATAAAATTATAAAATATTGCCAAGATGATATACGTAGACATATTATAAAAGTAGAAGATGTAAAATTAAGGGGAGTTCATAACTACGAAAATATTTGTGCTGCAATTGCTGCAACAAGCCCTATTGTAGATATTAATGTACAAATTCAAGCTGTTAAAGAATTTTGCGGAGTAGAACATAGGCTAGAATTTGTAAGAGAATTAGATCGGAGTAAAATGGTATAATGACTCTATTGGAACTAGCCCTGCTAGCACAATTGCTGGCTTAAAATCTTTTGATGAAAATATAGTTTTACTTGCAGGTGGTTCAGATAAGGGTTTAGATTACGAAGAAATTGGAAAAGTAATTGCTAAAAAGGTAGGTACACTAATATTAACAGGTCCTACATCTAGCAAAATTGAGGAGGCAACCAAACTTGCTTTAAATGGCAAGAAAATAAATATTTATTATTGCAACAATATGGAGGAGGCTGTTAATACGGCTAAAGCTCATTCAAAGTCAGGTGATATTGTTTTATTATCTCCTGCTAGTGCAAGTTTTGATTTATACAAAAATTTTGCAGACAGAGGCACCCAATTTAAAAATTTAGTTAATAAATTATAAGGATAATTTATTATTATAAAAAAGTATTATATTATTTTCGTAAGCGAGTTAAGGTGGGGACCGACAAGCATAGAAACCGTTAAAGATTGCAATGGCGTATTTTTATTATGTAGAGGCAATCTGTTACGGTTTCTGCGTAGTTGGGGCGAGCGAGAAAATAATATAATACTTTTAGTTTAATTAATATTATTGACTAAATTAGTAACATATGATGCAACACATGCATATTATAAAAGCAAAAGGAGGTATCATATGGATTATCAAAACTACGAAGACTACATGCGCCAAGTATTAGGTTATTCTCCTAATAATCCTAATATTTATGAAAATTATAGACAAAGCGAAGCATATGATGATACATATTTTAGAAACGAAAGTGTAAATGTTTTTACAGAAGAAGAGGCAAATGAATTTTACCCACAAATTTATAGTGTAGTAAACCCAATGGTGTGCAAAGTGTGCGAGCAAGCTAAACGGTCCGTTTACAAAAGAACTAATAGAAAAAATGACGGACGAAGTATATAATGCAGTGAATACTGAAGATACTATTGTAAATGTAAGAATTGAAACTAAAAAAGAAGAAACCAATAAAAATAATACATATAATAATACAAGAAAATTAGAAACAAGAACTGATAGAACACCTAGAAAGCTAGAAGAAACAAGAGAAACTTCAGAAAGAAGAAACAATAATTCTACTTTAAGGGATTTAATTAAAATTTTAATTTTAAAACAATTGTTGGGAAATAATAGGCCACCTGTAAGGCCACCACGCCCACCTTACCCAGGAGGAGCACCAGGTATGCCACCGCCACGTCCACCACAGGTACCTAGAAATTATCCAGATTATTTGAGGTTTTAATATTAAAAATGTAAAAACAGATTTTTTATTAATTTAAAAAATCTGTTTTTAAGTGTTAAGTTAAAAAAATAGCAAAAAAACAATAGAAATTTTTGTAAAAAATATTAACAATTAAAATATATTTTGATATAATAGTGCAAGCAAAGATAAATAGAAAATTGGTAGCAAAATGAAATCTCGAAAATTCTAGGAGGTGGTAAAGTTATATGCTATTTTATTAAAAATAGCAAAATATGTAAAAATATAATTAATATAACTTTAATTTTAATAAAAAGGGAGGAGTTTCATAAAAATGAAAACAAAATTTAAAATTTTATTAGTAATTACTATATTACTAATAGCAAGTTGCATATTCAATATAAAAACAGTTAATGCAACAGAAGTAACACCAGAGGAATCTGGTTCAGCAATAACAGATCCACAAGAAATATTAGATCTTATACCAGACACAATCTATCTTGACATTTTAGAATCAGAAGCATCTAATTGGGAAACTAATTTTGGGTGCACAAATGAAGATTTACTAGATGAACAAATTGACACAATTATGGATAATAATAATGTTAATCTCTATTCATTAGATTTTTCTTTAATTAATGATTTACAAAGGAGAACGATTGATGGTGAAGATATGAGAAAATGTAAAATCACAATCTATAAGCTAGACGAAAATTATAATAGGGTTATTCTTGCTGAAAAAGAAATAACAATACAATATAAAAATAGTAACCAATATGATAGTAAAGAAGGACAATATGTACAAAATAAATTAAAAAACTTGGAAAATTTATACGAAGAATATGGTGAGAATGGTCCTAGCAAATTTGATGCAAAAAAATATGCAGAAGAAATAATAAATGACGATAGTTTAACAGTTAAGGTACATACGTCAAGTTCAGGAGCTATGGACAGAACAGTAGACGAGACAGAATACTATATTTACGTTTTTAAAGATAATGTATATTATGGAGGAAAAAAAGTTAATCGTGTAACTGCGAAACTTATTTTAGTGCCTGATGAAATCGAAGATTCAGACGAGGCTTTTCTTGCTTATGCGAAATCGGAAAATTCTGGTATTGCGAAAGAAGATCGAGAACAACTATTTGAATTAAGGACAAATGGTACCTATTATGACGATTACGGATTCTTCTGCGGGTATGGTGGAGGAATGGATAGTACTCAAAAACGTTGGGTGTTAAGAAAAGCTAAATACGTTGATATTGTAGAAAATGTACTTGTAAAAGAACAAACAGGTTTAAAAGTTACAGCTACAAATATTGAAAAAAGTAATTCTACATATACAGAATTACTAAACAAAGCACAAGAAAATGGTTATGGTAATGCATTTGGAGCTTATGAATTAAAACTAATTAGTGGTACAATTGGAAAAGATGGCTTAAACGTTCAATTTAATTTAGGCACAAGCAATAATGGAAAAAAGGCTATTGTAATTCATAAAAAGAGCAATGGAACTTATGAACAATTTATACAAACAGTAAAAGATGGAAAAGTAACAGTAACTGTAAATGAACTTTCACCATTTATGGTAGTTTTAGAAGGCAAGGCAAATAACACTAACACTAATACTAATAATAGTAGTAGTGACAGAGTGCTAGATGATGAACCTAAAACAGGTGTTACAGATTACACAGTAGGATTTGCAAGTGTAGTTACTTTTATCTCAATTGCAGGACTAGCAGTATTAAAGTTTAAAAAATAAAAAATATTGCAATAATAATACCCTAGAATTATGATAGAATATATATAGTTCTAGGGTATTAGCTTTTAAAAATTTTTTAGATTTAAAAGGAAATTAAAATAAATGAAAAAAAGCAAAAGTAAAAAAATAAAAATAACATTAGCTGTTATTTTTTCTGTAAGCTTAATATCTGCAATTACTTATTTAATAATATATTTTTTAAATTTAAACAAAGATGAACAAGTATATGAAGAAATAAGGCAAGAAGTTATATCAGAAGAAAAAACAGAAGAAGCACCACCAATAAATAATGCAGTTATAGACAAAATTAAAAAAATGCAACAAGAAAATTCAGATGTTAAAGCGTGGATACAAATTGAAGGAACAAATATTAACTATCCACTATTGCAAGCAAATGACAATGATTATTATTTAACACACAATTATAAAAAACAATATGCAAGTTCTGGTAGTATTTTTATAAATAACAATTGTAATATAAAAAATCAAAATTCAAATGTAATAATTTATGGTCACTATATGAAAAATGGAACAATGTTCGCTGATTTATGGAAATATGAGAAAAAAGATTTTTACCAAAAACATCCTATTGTAAAAATAACAACAGATGAAAGCGAAGCAGAATATGAAATAATAGTGGCATTTAAATCAAGAGTATTTTATCAAGACGAAAAAAATGTATTTAGGTTTTATAAATATTATAATTTTGAAAACGAAGAACAATATAATGAATATATAAATAATTGTAAAAAAATACAATTTTATGATACTGAAAAACAAGCACAGTTTGGAGAGCAATTAATAACATTAGTTACGTGCGAGTACTCACAACAAAATGGCAGAATGGTAGTAGTAGCAAAAAAATTAAAATAAAAAGATATGAAAAAAATACATGCATATCTTTTTATTTTTTTGTTTAAAATAATAATGTTCAATATTTGTATTTATTTATTTTTAGTCATTTTTAAATGAAAAATTAGTTATTTAAGAAATAATATAAATATTTGAATATTTCATAATTAGAAAGGTAGGAAAGATTATGAAAGTAAAAGAATGTATGTGTGATGAAGTATGTTGTATGACTCCTGATAAGACAGTTAAAGACTGTGCTACACTTATGTCTAACAAACACATAGGATGTGTTCCTATATGTGATGATACACAAAATGTGGTAGGTTTAGTAACTGACCGTGATATTATCTTAAGGGCAATTGCTTGTAACAAAGACGTAAATACTACTCCTGTTAGCGAAATAATGACTTGCAATGTATGTACTTGTACATCTGATGCAGACATTACAGAAGCAGAAGATTTAATGTCTAAAAATCAAGTAAAAAGAATTCCTATAATAGATAATAACAAAATAGTTGGTATATTAACATTAGGAGATTTATCAGCTAATACTTGGGTAGAAGATACTGGAGTAACTAATACTTTAAACAACATTTGTGGATGTAAAGAAAAAAACGCTGAATAGCGACTTAAGGCTAAATGCTAATTCCTTCTGATTTAACATTAATCAGGGGGAATTGACATATACATAAATTAAAAAGGAATAAAGTTATAATGATAATTGACATGAACTATTGGGGAAAAGTAATTAAAAATGTTGTAATACTTGCTTTAACTTTAATATGTGTTTATTTAGGCTTTAAACTAGCCATTTTTTATATTCCATTTTTAATTGCTTTTATAATTTCATTAATATTAGAGCCTTGTATCAGATTTATTATGAGAAAAACAAAGTTAAGAAGAAAAACCAGCTCTATTATTGTATTTGTAACTGCAATAATTATAATAGTAGGGTTAGTAGTTTGGGCAGGAATTACACTTGTTTCTGAAGCTTCTAATTTATTAACAAGTTTGAATATTTATTTTGAAAAAGGGTATGAAATATTTCAAAATTTGCTTAACAAATTTGATTTTAGTAATTTTCATATTCCAGAAACAATAATGACAGCATTACAAAATTCTGCAATGGATTTTTTAGGCACATTAACAGAATGGGTAAAAAATGTTTTAACAAACGCTATAAATTTTCTCACATCTGTGCCAACAATAGGTGTATATGCTGTGGTTGCACTTTTATCTTTATACTTTATTTGTGTTGATAAAGTATATATGATAGATCAATTAGAACATCATCTTCCAAAAAGATGGGTAAAAAAAATTGGTATTCACTTAAAGGAAATTGTTAAAATACTAGGTGGATATTTAAAAGCAGAACTTACATTGGTTGGAATATCCTTTATTATTTGTTTAATTGGTTTATATATTTTTCATTTTGCGGGGTTTAATATTCAATATCCACTTTTAATGGCATTAATTATTGGTTTTGTTGATTTACTTCCAATATTCGGTTCTGGAACCTTTATGATACCATGGGCTATTTTAACAGCATGCAGTGGAGATTTTAATTTAGCTGTTGCTATTTTAGTATTATGGGCTATTATGTCAGTAGTAAGGCAATGTTTAGAGCCAAGAATTGTAAGTGGCAATATTGGAATACATCCAATATTTACATTAATTTCAATGTATACAGGTTTTAAATTTATTGGTGTATTAGGGATGATTATTGGACCTATTATATTAATTATATTGAAAAATATTTTTGCTACATTTATTGATAAGGGAGTAGTTAAATCAATATTTGAAAGATAACAAAATGGACTAAAAAAGAAAAGTTGCTTTCTTACAGAAGAATTTAAAATAATATATTTAAAACAAAAAAATTTCTTTAAGGTATATACCTAAAGAAATTTTTTATATTTATAAAATTGTAGAAGTACTTACAAAAGAGTCATCTGGTGGATATACATATTCATCATTTGGCTTTTCTATTTTTTCAATTTTTTCAACCTTTATAATAGGTATTTCTCCATGATAATCACCTTTTGCAATTGTTCCTTCAATTTCAACCCAACAGTCATTTTCATAATTTGAAGCACTATCATAATCACATAAAAAACCAACTACAACAGTTTGAAAATCAGAAGAAATAACCATTTTTCTAGCTAATACAAACTGGCTTTGCGAAAAATCGAACATTCTATATACATATCCAGAAAATTTAATTTTTTGGCCCACATATTCATCTACATTATCATGTACACTTTTAAGTATATTAGTATAATTAGTAGATGTTATTTCATAAATATCTTTTTTATTAATTGAATCTTGAGTTTGAAAAGAATTATTGCATAAGATTTTATAACATACAAAAACTGTAATAATTATAATAATTGCAAATAAAATTCCTAAAAATATTTTCCCTAATTTGTTCCCATCTACTTTAAAATTATAAATAAACATAAGTTACCATCCTTTAACCAAACCTTTAGTTAAATGTATGAGGAAAACATAAGTTATATTCCTAAATATTATTATATTTTCCTTGCGATTTTTAGGTAAAAGTGTTATAGTATAGTAGACATTAATTTTTATAAATTTAGGAAGGAAAACGAAGATATGGGATTATTTAAAACATATAGTGAAAAAGAAGTAAAAAGAATAAAACCATTAGTTGAAAAAATTAACTCATTAGAGCCAGAAATGCAAAAATTAACTGATGTGGAATTAAGAAATAAAACAGATTATTTTAAAGCTAAACTTGCAGAGGGGAAAACACTTGATGATATTCTTCCAGAGGCTTTTGCTGTTGTAAGGGAGGCTTCTAAAAGGGTATTAGGTATGAGGCATTTTGATGTGCAATTAATTGGTGGAATTGTGTTACATCAAGGTAGAATTGCCGAAATGAAAACAGGTGAAGGAAAAACATTAGTTGCTACACTTCCTGTTTATTTAAACGCATTAACAGGTAAAGGAGTACATGTTGTTACAGTAAACGACTATTTAGCCAAAAGAGATAGTGAATGGATGGGAAAAGTATATAAGTTTTTAGGCTTAACAGTAGGTTTAGTAATAGCAGGTATGGAACCAGATGCTAAAAGAAACGCATATAGTTGTGATGTTACTTATGGTACTAACAATGAATTTGGTTTTGATTATTTAAGAGATAATATGGTAATTTATAAAGAGCAGTTGGTACAAAGAGAACTAAACTATGTTATAGTAGACGAAATTGATAGTATTTTAATAGATGAAGCACGTACTCCACTTATTATATCAGGAAGGGGAGCACAGTCTTCAGATTTATACAAAAAAGCTGATAATTTTGTAAGAAGATTAACACCTAAAATAATAGTAGAAGAAGATGTTAAAAACGAAGAACAAGCAGAAGATAATGAGAATTATGATTATATAGTAGACTTAAAAGCAAAGTCAGCTTCTTTAACTCAAAAAGGTATAAAAAAGGCAGAGCAAGAATTTGGATTAGAAAACTTTAATGATATTGAAAATTCAGAATTAGTTCATAATGTTAATCAAGCACTTCGTGCACATGGCATTATGAAAAAAGATATTGATTATATTGTTAAAGATGGAGAAGTTTTAATTGTTGATGAATTTACAGGAAGAATTATGTATGGAAGAAGATATAACAACGGTTTACATCAAGCAATTGAAGCAAAAGAGCATGTAAAAATAGCAGATGAATCAAAAACATTAGCAACTATTACATTCCAAAATTATTTTAGAATGTATGGCAAACTTGCAGGTATGACAGGTACTGCAATGACAGAAGAGGCAGAATTTGAAGAAATATATAAGTTAGATGTAATTGAAATACCAACAAATAAAGAAATGATACGTACAGACCATCCAGACATTATTTACAAAAATGAAGCTGCTAAATTTAGAGCAGTAATAAGGGAAATTAAAGAAAGTCATGAAAAAGGTCAACCAGTTTTAGTAGGTACTGTATCTATTGAAAAGTCTGAAATTTTAAGCAATATGTTAAAAAAAGAAGGAATTAAGCATGAAGTTTTAAATGCTAAATTTCATGAAAAAGAGGCTCAAATTATTGCCCAAGCAGGTAAATATGGAGCAGTTACAATTGCTACTAACATGGCTGGTCGTGGTACTGATATTATGCTTGGTGGTAACAGCGAATATTTAGCTAAAGAAGAAATGAGAAAGCAAGGTCATACTGAAGAAGAAATAGACCAAGCTACTGCATTTAACGAAACAGATGACCAAAACATATTAAATTTAAGAAAGAAATTTAAAGAATATGAAGAAAAATATGATAAACAAATAAAGGAAGAAAAGCAAAAAGTAATTGATGCAGGTGGACTTAAAATAATTGGTACAGAGAGACATGAGTCAAGAAGAATTGATAATCAGCTTCGTGGACGTAGTGGTCGTCAAGGTGACCCAGGAGAATCTATATTCTTTATTGGTTTAGATGATGACTTAATGAAAATATTTGGCGGAGATTCTATAACCAAAGTATATAACACACTAGGTGCTGATGAAAATATGCCTTTGCAAGCTAAAATTCTTTCAAATGCTGTTGAATCTGCACAAAAGAAGGTAGAGGGTAGAAACTTTAGTATCCGTAAAAATGTACTTCAATATGATGATGTTATGAATGTTCAAAGAGGCATTATATATGATGAAAGAAGAAAAGTGTTAAACGGAGAAAACCTAAAAGACTATATTTTAAAAATGGTAGATTCATTAGCAGAAGAAACTGTAAACGAGTATTTGTTAGATGTAGAAAAACCTAATGTAGAAGCTTTTATGCAAGATGTTCAAGTTAATTTTGGAATTACACATTTAGATTCTATAAAAGACAGTAAAATTAGGGTAGAGAATGTTATAGAAGAACTAACAGAAAAAGCTCACAAAATTTATGAGGAAAAAGAACAAGATATTGGCGAAGCTAACATGAGAGAACTTGAAAGAGTTATTATGTTAAAAATTGTAGATGAGAGATGGATGGACCATATAGATGGAATGGACGAATTAAAAGATGGTATTGGTCTTCGTGCTTATGGTCAAAAGGATCCAGTTGTTCAGTACAGAATAGAGGGTGCTGATATGTTTGACCAAATGATTTTAGACATTAAAACAGATGTAGTAAAATTCTTAATGAATGCAAGAAAAAGAGAAAACAACATGCAAAGAACTACTAACATAAAAATTACAGGAGAGGGGTTTGACAATTCTAATATTGATGATGGAAATAGCGCTACTCCAAGAAAATCTACTGGAAATACACCTATTGTAAATACACAACCAAAGGTGGGAAGAAATGACCCATGCCCATGTGGAAGTGGTAAGAAATATAAGAATTGTCATGGAAGAAATGCATAAATATTGTAGTATTACAATTGAAGTTAAGTATATATTAAGTATGCTACTGCCTTCGTTTTTAATTGTTGGTATATAGGACATTCCAAGCATAATATACTTAAATAAAGAAAATAAAAGGAGTATATTATGAAAGTAATTACTATGAAAAGAAAAAAATTTTTAAAAGCTACGGCGCAAGTATTCATAGGAAAATAATTAAAGGTAAAAGTAAGAAAAAGGAGCTATGAAAACATAGCTTCTTTAATATTTGAAATTTATAAAACAGACTTTAAAATCAATTGACAATTAATTTATTAGCAAATATAATAGTAATAAATTGTGCTTTATAAATAAAAAAATTTATTTTTGAAAGGTTTTGGAAAATGAAAGATATAGTAATTTCAGAAAATATTAAATACATAGGAGCAGATGATAAAGATATAGAATTATTCGAAAATCAATACAAGGTTCCCAATGGTATTTCATATAATTCATATTTAATCATTGATGAAAAAATAGCTATTCTTGATACAATTGACAAAAGAAAAACAGATGAATGGCTAGAAAATTTAGACAAAGTTTTAAATGCAAGATTACCTGACTACCTAATTATTTCACATCTAGAGCCAGACCATGCATATAACATTAGAACAATAGTAGATAAATATCCTCATATAAAGCTAGTAGGTAATAATAAAACTTTTGCTTTTTTACCACAATTTTTTGACATTCCAAATTTAGAAGAACGAAAAATTGAAGTAAAAGATGGTGATATATTAGATTTAGGAAAACATAAATTACATTTTATTATGGCTCCTATGATACATTGGCCTGAAGTAATGATGGAATATGAAGAACATGAAAAAATATTATTTTCAGCAGACGCATTTGGAAAATTTGGCGCATTAGATACAGAAGAAGACTGGGATTGTGAAGCAAGAAGGTATTACTTTAATATCGTAGGAAAATATGGAGTGCAAGTTCAATCTCTATTAAAAAAAGTAAGTTCACTAGACATACAAAAAATTTGCCCTTTACATGGTCCAATTTTAAAAGAAAATTTATCACATTATATTGAAAAATACGATATTTGGAGCAAATATGAAGTGGAAAGTGAAGGAATATATATTGCTTGTGCTTCTATTCATGGAAACACTTTTAATGCTTGCGAGAAATTGAAAGAAATTTTAGAGGAAAAAGGTGCTAGTAAAGTAGTACTTGCAGATTTATCAAAAGAGGATTTTGCAGAAGCAGTAGAAGACTGTTTTAAATATGGAAAAGTTATATTTGCCTCATCAACTTATAATATGGAAATTTTCTCTCCAATGAGGAATTTATTATTAGATTTAAAAGAAAAGAACTATCAAAATAGAAAAGTAGGAATTATTGAAAATGGAACATGGGCTCCAAACTCTGCTAAATGTATGAAAGAAATACTTTCTACCATGAAAAATGTTGAAATACTAGAGCCAGTTATCACAATAAGATCAACACTTAAGAATATAGATATAGAAAAATTAAATGAATTAGCAGAAGCAATTTTAAAATAATATTTAATAAGGAGTTGAAAAATGTTAGAATTAGAAGAGAATACTAAACTTTTGCAAGAACTAAACCAAAAGTTAAAACAAATAGGTGATTCACTTTGACATTTCAAAATTAAAAGTGGAACTTAAATCTTTAGAAAACCAAACACAAAATCAAGATTTTTGGCTTGATGGTAAAAATAGTTCTAATACTTTAAAAAAAATAAGTACATTAAAAAACAAAATAGATCATTATTCTAAAATTGAAGCAGAACTTACTAATGTAATAGAAATGTCTGAACTTTTAAATACAGAGCCAGATACAGAGCTTGCTAAAGAAGTTTTAAAAACAACTTCTAAAATATCAAGTGATATTGATAAACTAGAAATTACTACACTGTTATCTGGAAAATATGATAATAATAATGCAATTTTAACCATTCACCCAGGAGCTGGTGGAACAGAGGCTCAAGACTGGGCTGAAATGCTATATAGAATGTATTGTAGATGGGCAAATGCAAATGGCTATGAGTTAAAAGAGCTAGATTATTTAGAGGGAGAAGAAGCTGGCTTAAAAAGTGTAACATTTTCTGTAATGGGGGAATTTGCCTATGGATATTTAAAAGGAGAAATGGGTGTACATAGACTAGTGCGAATTTCACCTTTTGATGCAGGGGGAAGAAGGCATACGTCATTTGCTTCTATTGAAGTTCTTCCAGAAATTACTGAAGATGTTGAAATTGATATAAATCCAGATGATTTAAGAATAGATACTTATCGTGCTTCTGGAGCAGGTGGCCAACATATAAATAAAACTTCTTCTGCAGTTAGAATTACACATATTCCAACAAACATTGTAGTTAGCTGTCAGTCAGAACGTTCTCAAATTCAAAACAGAGAAACTGCAATGAGAATGTTAAAATCAAAATTACTTAATTTAAAGGAAAAAGAACAAAAAGAAACTATAGATGAATTAAAAGGTATACAAATGGACATTGCATGGGGTAGCCAAATACGTTCTTATGTATTTTGCCCATATATGCTCGTAAAAGACCATAGAACTAATTATGAGGTTGGAAATGTGCAAGGAGTAATGGACGGAGATTTAAATGGTTTTATAGATAGTTATTTAAAATATATTATGAAAAATAAATAAATGCATTAACATAAATTCTTATAATTGCATATAATATAGCAGTCAAATTTAAACTTAAATTGACTTACACTTTATATGCAAGGATTTGTGATTTTTTATGAATTTAATTGTTATGAAATTTGGAGGCAGTTCTGTTGCTGACAATAATAAACTAAAGATAGCTGCTGAAAAAATTATTTCTTTTTTACAGGAAGATACAAAAGTAGTGGTAATTGTGTCAGCACAAGGAAATACAACAGATAAATTATTAGAACAAGCAAAAGAATTAAGTATGGAGCCAAACAAAAGAGAATTAGATATGTTATTATCAACAGGCGAACAAATAAGTTGTTCTAAACTTGCTATTTTATTAAATGAGATGAACCATAAGGCAACTTCTATGACGGGATGGCAAGCAGGTATTGTAACAGATTCTAATCATACACAGGCTAAAATACAAGATATTTATACTAATAGAATATATGATTTGTTAGAAACAAATGAAGTAGTAGTTATTGCAGGTTTTCAAGGAGTGGATGAAAATCAAAATATTACTACACTAGGAAGGGATGGATCTGATACTACAGCTGTAGCCATCTGCGCGGCATTAGAACAAGAGGAGTGTTATATATTTACCGATACAGATGGTGTATATGATAAAGATCCAAATAAATATAAAGATGCTAAAATAATAAAGCAAATTTCTTATGATGATATGATGATTTTAGTACAAAATGGTGCTAAAGTTTTACATGATAGATGTATAAAAATAGCTAAAAAGTACGATATAAAAATAATAGTTACATCACCTGTTGCAACAGAAAACAAAAGCATTGTATGTTCTACATAAGCTTTAAAATACTAATGAGGTTTAAAAACTCATTAGTATTTTTTTATTGGCTTATAAGCAAATTTATGGTTCTAAATTAGACAAGACCTGAATATATATAAATAGACTATTTTTAAAGGAGTGATTAAAATGTCAATTGACGAAAGAAAAGCAATGTCAGCTATGACAGGTGTTGTGCAAAATATTGTGTTAGAAAACAGAGAGAAATTAAATATTACAGGTGTATTAGATGTTTTGAGCTTTGACGATCAAATTGTGATTTTAGAAACAGAACTTGGTTTATTAACTATAAAGGGAGAAAATATAAGAATTAACAAGTTAAGTTTGGATAGTTCTGAAGTAACTGTTGATGGTGAAATTGCTCAACTTGCTTATAGTGAAAAAGATACATTAGAAAAAAGTGGAGGATTTTTAAACAAAATATTTAAGTAGGTGATAAGTATGAGCGAAGTTTATAAACAGCTATTTTCCTTAATAACATTTATTTTAACAGGAATTGTAATTGGAATTTTGTTTGACTTTTTTAGAATATTAAGGAAAAGTTTTAAAACTTCTGATTGGATTACATATATACAAGATATTTTGTTTTGGATTTTAACTGGGTTAGTTATTTTATTTAGTATTTTTAAATTTAATAATGGTGAAATTAGAATTTATATATTTATAGGAATGATATTTGGAATATTAATATATATGTTAACAATTAGCAAATTTATTATAAAATACAGTGTTCTTGTAATTCAATTAATAAAAAAGATTATATCTTATCCAATTAATATTATCAAAAAAATTATAATAAATCCTTTTGTAAATGTGTTTAAAAAAATATTTAATAAATGTAAAAATATGACAAAAACGAACAAAAAATTAGTAAAAAATTAAGAAATTTAATAACAAATTAAAGGATTTTTATGAAAAATGTAGAAAAAATAAATATGGTATGGTATAATCATACAAGTAAATAATAAGGAACAAAAAGTACATATGAAAAGGGAAAATATAAAACTAATTTTAAAAAGGTTATTTATCATAGCAGTTATAACTTATGTTATATATACATTCTTTGTGCAGCAAAAAGAGTTAAACGCATATAAGGCTGATCAAGAGCGCTATTTACAACAAATTGCTGAAGAAGAAGAAAAGCAAGAAGAATTAAACCAAACTAAAGCTAATCTTAATTCAAAAGAATATATAGAAGAAATAGCTAGAGATAAATTAAATATGTATCTACCTAATGAAAAGGTATACATTGATGTTAGTAAATAAATACATAATGAGAGAGGGAAAACCTCCTCATTATTTTATATTGAATCTATTTATTTTTTATCAAAGTTTGTTTTTATCCTAATTATTCCAATAAAAAATAAAGTTATTATATATAAATAAAAAATATAGGGGGAATTATATGAATTTAGAAAATTATACGTTAGTGGAATTACGCCAACTTGCAAAAGAAAAGGGAATTAAAAATAGTTCTAAACTAAAAAAAGATGAACTTATACAAGAACTTTCTGGTTTATTAACAGAAGAAAATGTACAAGCTACTGCTGAAACTATACAAGCTCAAGAAAGTGTTAAAAGTACAGTAGAAGAACCAAGCGAAGGTTATAAAATAACTAATTCAGAAGATCAAATAGTAGAAGGAATTTTAGAAGTACTTCCTGATGGTTATGGCTTTTTAAGAGGGGAAAACTATTTATCTACACCAAAAGATGTATATATTTCTCCTGTACAAATAAGAAGGTTTAGGTTGGATAAAGGCGACAAAATTAAAGGTATTGCTAGAATGCCAAAAGATGGAGAAAAGTTTCCAGCATTAATATATGTTGGAGAAGTAAATGGTGAAACACCTGAAAAAGCATATCAAAGAAAAAAATTTGATGATTTAATTCCTATTTATCCAAACGAAAGAATTCATTTAGAAACTACTGCAAATGAATATGCTATGAGGATAATTGACTTAATGTCACCAATAGGAAAAGGGCAAAGAGGTATGATAGTTGCACCTCCTAAAGTAGGAAAAACTACTTTATTAAAGAAAATAGCAAATAGTATTACTATAAATAATCCAGAAATAGAGCTAATAGTATTATTAATTGATGAAAGACCAGAAGAAGTTACAGATATGAGAAGAAGTATAAAAGGTGATGTTATCTTTTCAACATTTGATGAGTTGCCAGAACATCATGTAAAAGTAGCTGAAATGGTTTTAGAGAGAGCAAAAAGGCTAACAGAACAGAAAAAAGATGTAGTTATTTTATTAGATAGTATTACACGTTTAGCAAGAGCATACAATTTAGTAATACCATCTTCCGGAAGAACTTTGTCAGGAGGTTTAGATCCAAGTGCACTTCATAAACCTAAAAAATTCTTTGGTGCAGCTAGAAACATAGAGAAGGGGGGTAGCCTTACTATTTTAGCTACAGCATTAATTGAAACAGGAAGTAGAATGGATGATGTAATTTTTGAGGAATTTAAGGGAACAGGTAATATGGAAGTACATTTAGACAGAAAATTATCAGAAAAGAGAATATTCCCAGCTATTGATATTAACAAATCTGGAACCAGAAAAGAAGAATTATTGTTAGACCCTAAAGAATTAGAAACAGTATTTGCATTAAGAAAAGCAATGTCTACAATGTCTATAACAGAGGTTACTGAAGAACTAATTACTCAAATGATGCAAACAAAAACTAATACAGAATTTTTAGAAAAGATGTCATATTTTTTAAAAAAGGTAAAATAAAAGAGTAGAGAATTAATCTCTACTTTTTATATAGATAGGGTAGTTTTTATATACTAAAAAATGTTGTATCTAATTGCGCAAAATGAGACTTTTGTTCAATTGAGTAGAGAAAATTTAAGTAAAACCTCTATTATATGGTCCTATTTTTTATTGTTTATCATTCTTATAATGGCCTATTTATAGCTACTTTTAACATTTTTAAGCAACAAACTATATGTCTTTTTTATAAAAACCTCTTAAAGCTCATTCTGACGCGTCAATATTTTTAGGTTTTACAGTTAATTATTATCTTTTTATAATTTATTAATTAGTTATATAAAATTTTAAGTTATTTTATAATATTTTTATCAAAATTCCTAAAAACCTTATATTTCAATATTTTGCTTAAATTTATAGACAACAAATTATATGTCTAATTTTTAAAAACGCCTTAAAATCGATTCTCGTGCGTCGCTTTTTTAGTCATTTTTTTAGTATTTTTCAAAAGCCATTGATTTGGCAATGTTTTAACAAATTTACATTATATAGATAATAATTTTTAAGTATTCAAATTAAATTTCAAATGATTAACTTTATTAGTTAAATATAAAAATGCCTTAAAATCGATTTTGAAGCTTTATAAAATGAAATTATTTTATAATGTTATAAATAAAAATTCATTTTAGAAATATCATAAAATATTTATAAAAATTACATTTAAATTTGTAAAAAATTTTAATTATAACAAATGTTCGGTTTTTATAAAATTATACAAACAAATTTGTAATCAAAAATTTTAAATTTTTATAAAATTCAGATTTTTAAATTCTATAATTATATTTTTTATTTATTTAATTAAATTTAATATTATTTTTATAATTTGAATTTTAGAAAATTTTTTTAAATTTATATTTTCAAAATTTTGAAAATTAGCCCTCTCTCCTACCCTAGCGTTTTTCAGCTTTTTTAATAATATAATTTGGTTTATTATTTCTTTTCCTTCTACTATATTTAAAAAAATATAATAAGTATTGGCTCTTTCATCCCTTTTTAATGTTACACCTTTACATTTTATCTTAAAAGGTTTAATATTCTTTACTATATCTAGCAATTGTTCCATATGGTATACCTCTATTAGGCTCATAAATTATATGTTTTAAAATTTAAAAAAGAAATAATTCTTTTTTATGACCTATGCATAAAAATATAATATTCTAATTGTTTTTATTTTTTATTAGTGATATTATAATAATGTAAAGGAGTTAATATTATGATAGATCTTGCAAATAATCCAGACTTTTTAAATTCTTTTTTAGAATATATTGCCACTATTTTAAATAAATCTGAAAATACTGTAAAAGAATATAATTATGACCTAAAACACTTCTTCAAATTTATCATGAAGCGTTTTAATTTATCAAATGAAGAAAATATAAAAGATATTGATATAAAAAATATGTCTATTGAAACTATTAAAAAAATACAATTAGATGATATTCATGCTTTTCTTTTCTATTTAACAAACACTTATCATAGTAAATCGGCAACTAGAGCAAGAAAAGTAGCAAGTATTAGGGTATTTTTTAAATATTTAACAAATAAAGAAAGAATACTTGATAAAGACCCAACTATAGGGTTAGAAACGCCAAAACAAGAAAAAAGATTACCTAAATATTTATCGTTGGAAAATAGTCAAAAACTTTTAGAAGTTGTAAAAAATGAAGATTCTGAATTTAAAGAAAGAGATTTTGCAATAATTACCCTATTTTTAAACTGTGGTATGCGTTTATCGGAACTTGTTGGTATAAATATTAAAAATATTGATTTTAGTGAAAATAGAATGACTGTAATTGGTAAAGGTAATAAGGAGCGTACTATTTATTTAAATAAAGCATGTATAGATGCAATAAATGAATATTTAAAAGTTAGACCTCATGAAGGTGTAAAATATGATGATAAGGATGCCCTATTTTTAAGTAAAAGAAAAGAACGTATTAGTAATAGAATGGTACAAGAAATTGTGAAAAGAGAACTTGCAAAGGCAGGCTTGGATATTAATAAATATTCTACTCATAAATTAAGGCATACAGCAGCTACACTAATGTACCAGTATGGTAATGTTGATATTAGGGCATTGCAAGTATTATTAGGACACCAAAATATTTCTACTACTCAAATTTATACTCATGTTGAAAATGAACAAGTAAGAAATGCTGTTGAAAGTAATCCATTAAATACTAAATAAATATAGCAAAAAAGCAAGAGAATAATACTCTTGCTTTTTTAATAAACGTCATTATTTATTCTTATTTACTATTTCTTGAGTGTCCATTGCGATCATTAGCTCTTCGTTAGTTGGCACAACAAATACTTTCACTTTAGAGTCTTTAGTACTTATTTCTACTTCTTTTCCTTTACAATTATTTTTTTCTTCGTCTATTTTTAATCCTAAATATTCAAGTGATTTACATACTTGTTTTCTAACTTCAATTCCATTTTCACCTACGCCACCAGCAAATGTAATTACATCTACTCCATTCATTTGTGCTACATATTTTCCTATTGCACCAATTACTTGATAAACAAATACATCTATTGATAGTTTAGCCCTTTCATTTCCCTCTGCTGCTGCTTTTTCTATGTCTCTATCGTCAAAGCTAATTCCTGAAAGTGCTAATTTTCCAGATTTTTTATTTAATATGTTGTCCATTTCGTCAGGTGTTAGGTTTTCCTTTTTCATTAAGAAAGTAACAATAGATGGGTCTATATCTCCTGACCTTGTTCCCATAGGAACACCTGCAAGTGGTGTTAATCCCATAGTAGTATCAACAGATTTTCCACCTTCTATAGCACATAAGCTTGCACCTTGACCTAAATGGCAAGCAACTATTTTTAAATCTTCTAATGGCTTATTCATTAGTTCTGCTACTCTTTTAGCAACAAACCTATGTGATGTTCCATGAAATCCGTATTTTCTAACTCCATATTTTTCGTAATATTCATAAGGAATTGGATAAATATATGCTTTTTTAGGTAGTGTTTGATGAAATGCTGTATCAAACACAGCAACCATTGGAATATCTCCCATTACCTCTCTACAAGCTTCAATTCCTTTAATTTGTGCTGGATTGTGTAAAGGTCCTAATGGAATACATTCTTTAATAACATCTATTACTTCATCTGTAATTAAAACTGACTGACTTAATTTTTCTCCTCCATGTAATACTCTATGTCCTATTGCATCTATTTCATTTAAACTACTAATAACACCATATTCTGGGTGAGTTAATTGCTCTAATACTAATGCCATTCCCTCTTCGTGTGTGTTTACTACTTTTTCAATTTTATGTTTTTCTCCATTTACAGTATGTGTTAAGAAAGAATCTGCTAAACCTATTCTTTCTAAATAACCTTTTGCCATTACGCTCTCATCTTCCATATCTATTAATTGATATTTAATAGATGAACTTCCACAATTTACAACTAAAATTTTCATTATTATTTCCTCCTAATTATATATTATTGCTCTTGTGCTTGAACACAAGTAATTGCTATTACACCAGCTATGTCGTCTACATTACATCCTCTTGATAAATCATTTACAGGTTTTGCAATTCCCTGACAAAGTGGGCCATAAGCTTCTGCTTTTCCTAACCTTTGTACTAATTTGTAACCAATATTTCCAGCGTTTAAGTCTGGAAATATTAACGTGTTTGCATTTCCTGAAATTTCACTTTCAGGTGCTTTTGACTTTGCTACTTCTGGCACTATTGCTGCATCTAACTGTAGCTCTCCATCACATTTTAAGTTAGGCTCTTTTTCTTTCAATAATTTTGTAGCTTCGACTACCTTTTCTGTTAATTCTGAATGTGCACTTCCATGACTAGAATAAGAAAGTAATGCTACTTTTGCTTCTTTTCCAGTTAAACTTTCAAAACTTTTACTTGATGAAATGGCAATTTCAGATAATTCGTCAGCTGTTGGATTTTCAACTAAACCACAGTCTCCAAAAACAAACACTCCATCTTCACCATACTCACAGTTTGGAACAACCATTGCAAAAAATGCTGATACTAATTTTGTTCCAGGTGCTGTTTTTAAAATTTGAAGTGCTGGCCTTAATGTGTTTGCGGTTGTATGGCAAGCTCCAGAAACTAAACCATCTGCTTCTCCTTGTTTTAACATCATCATTCCAAAATATATTGGTTCTAATATAAGCTTTTTAGCATCTTCTATTGTTATGCCTTTGCTTTTTCGTAATTCATAAAATGTATTAACATATTCATTATATTTTTCTGATGTAGTTGGATCTAATATTTTAGCATTAGAAATATCTATATTATTTTCTTTTGCTCTGCTCATTACCTCTTCTACATTTCCTATTAAAATAATGTTAGCATATTCTTCTTTTAATGCTTTTTCTGCTGCTTTTAATACTCTTATGTCTTCGCTTTCTGGAAGAATAATGGTTTTAATATTTTGCTTTGCTTTTTGTTTAATTGTTTCAATGAAAGACATATGTTTATTTCCCCCTTCAATTTAACATTAATATTATATATGGAAATTTGAAAAATCACAATATGTTTATGAAATTTTTATAAATTAAAAAATGTAACTGTTATATAAACAGTTACATCTATAATACTTATTTTGCATAATCAATTACTCTAGTTTCTCTAACTACATTAACTTTAATTTGTCCCGGATATTCCATTTCTTCTTCTACCTTTTTGGCAATATCTCTAGCCATTAAAGTCATTTGATCATCATTAATTTTTTCAGGTTTAACAATAATTCTAATTTCCCTACCAGCTTGTATAGCAAAAGATTTATCTACACCTTCAAAAGAATCTGCTATACTTTCTAACTGCTCTAGCCTCTTTATGTATGCTTCTAATGTTTCCCTTCTAGCTCCAGGTCTTGATGCTGAAATAGCATCAGCAGCTTGTACAAGTACAGCTTCAATTGTTTTTGGCTCTACATCTCCGTGATGTGCTTCAACTGCATTTATTACATTTTCATTTTCTTTATATCTCTTTAAAATGTCAACGCCAAGTTGTACATGAGTGCCTTCCATATCATGGTCTAATGCTTTACCAATATCATGTAGCAAACCTGCACGTCTTGCAAGTTTAGGGTCTAGCCCTAATTCTTCTGCCATAATTCTTGCTAAATTAGATACTTCAATTGAATGATTTAAAACGTTTTGACCATAACTTGTTCTGTATTTCAATTTTCCTATTAGTTTAATTAAGTCAGGATTTAAACCAATGACACCAGTTTCTAGTACTGCTCTTTCTCCTTCTTCTTTTATGGTATGCTCTATTTCTTCTTTAGCTTTTTCAACCATTTCTTCAATTTTAGCAGGATGAATTCTTCCATCATCAATTAATTTCTCAAGAGCAATTCTAGCTACTTCTCTTCTTAATGGGTCAAAACCTGAAATAACAACAGCCTCTGGGGTGTCATCAATAATTAAATCAATACCTGTTAAAGTTTCTAAAGTTTTAATGTTTCTACCTTCTCTACCAATAATTCTACCTTTCATATCATCATTTGGAAGAGCAACAATAGATACAGTAGTTTCAGAAGTATGGTCTGCTGCACACTTTTGAATAGCATAACCAATTATTTCTTTTGCGCTTTTTTCAGATTCTTCTTTTAGTTTGTTTTCCATATTTCTTACTAGATTTGCTTTTTCTGCAGTTAATTGTTTTTCAATTTCAGAAAGTAAAATTTGTTTTGCCTCTTCTTTAGATAACCCAGAAATTTTTTGTAGCTCTTCAATTTGTTTGTTTAATATATTTTCAATTTCTGCTTTTTTAAAATCTAATTCGTGATATTTATTTTCTAAATCCTTTTCCTTTTTTTCTACCATGTCTTGTTTTCTTTCTAGGTTTTCTTCCTTCTGAATTAATCTTCTTTCTTGATTTTGAATATCACCTCTTCTTTCTCTAATTTCTGCGTCCAAGTCCTTTCTGGAATTCATAATTTCTTCTTTTGCCTTGATAATTTCTTCTTTTTTCTTATTTTCTGCTTCTATGTTTGCCATTTCAATTATTTTTTTTGCTTCATTTTCTGCACTTTCCATTTTAGACTCTGCAACTTTTTTTCTCAAAAACATTCCAACGAAAGTAAAAATTACTGCTGAAATTAGAAAAACGGCGATATTGATTACGATATCCATAATCTTATACACCTCTTTCTTATTTAATTTTCAATGTGCTAAATATATATAACTAAATTTCTAAAATTTACATTAGAATATATTTACCTACATTATTATTTTATATTGATTATTGTAAACTGTCAAGAGCTTTTTGCCAAAAAGAAAAGGAAACTTATATTTTAGTTTCCTTTTTCAATATATTTATGCTCTTGGATGAGCTTTTTGATAAATGTTTTTCAAACCAGAATTTTGAAATTGCATATAAACTTGTGTAGAAGAAATATCAGAATGTCCAAGCATAGTTTGAATTGATTTTAGATCTGCTCCATTTTGTAATAAATGTGTTGCAAAAGAATGTCTTAATACATGTGGAGTAATATCTTTAGTAATATGAGCTTGTTCTTTATAATATTTTACTATTTTCCAAAATCCCTGCCTTGTTAGCCTTTTGCCATTTATATTAACAAATAAAGCTGTTTCCTTATCATTTTTAATAAGTACTGATCTTGCTTCATTTATGTATTCTGTCAAAGCTTTTAAAGATAAAGAACCAAGTGGAATATTTCTTTGTTTAGAACCTTGTTTGCAAATTACAAAACCTTCTTCTAAATTTACGTCATTCAAATTTAAAGAAATAATTTCTGTAACTCTCATACCTGTTGCATAAGCAAATTCTAGCATTGCTTTATCCCTAATTCCCTTTAAATCAACATTTTTAGGTTGATCTAATAATAATTCAACTTCTTGTGAAGTAAGAACACTAGGAATTCTTTTTTCTACTTTAGGTGCTTGAATATCGTCTGTTGGATCATGTTTTACTTTTTTAACTCTAATTAAATATTGATAAAAAGATCTTAAAGATGCCAAATTTCTAGAAATAGTTGAAGTTTTTTTACCTACTTCTTGTAAATATTTTAGATAGGCTTTTGTATCTTCTTGATTAAATTTTAAGAAGTTTATTTTATTTTTTGTTACATATTCTTCAAATTGCATAATATCTCTTCTATATGACTGTAAAGTGTTTTCTGATAGCTTTTTTTCATCTTGTAGAAATTCTAAAAAAGATTTAATTTGTTTTTCCATTTTAAGTTCCCCTACCTTATATATTTTTAATGCTAATAAAGCACTTCATTAATTTACGTAAACTATAATATGTTATATCAAATTTTTTACAAATTGTAAATACATTTTTTTAAAAAATAAAAATTTATTTTATTATGATTTTTAATATCTTAATGTAGATATTGAATGCACATCATTAATAAGTTTGTAGATATGTATGTTTCTATTAGTGATGATAATACTAAAAAAGCAAGGATAACTAAAGAAAATGCTGTATGCCTAAAAATTTCGACTTTAATATTTTCTTTTCTTCTATCTTTCATGATAGATTTGTATACCTTAATACCACTAACAGCAAGCGCCAACATGCATGGTATAAAAATTAAATTTTGTAGTAATATGCTAGTTGCAAAAAATAAAATTCCCTTTCCAGTTCCTAAAACTGCAATACTTGAAGAAATAGTATAGCCAAGGCAAAACCCCCTAAAAGCAACTATTCCTAAAACAATTGGAATTCCTATAACGGTAGAACCTACAAACCACATTAGGAAAGTAAGTAGCAAGTTTGAACCTATTGATTTTTTTAACATTTGCATATTATCAATTGTAGCTCCATCTTTTAAAGAAGTTATAAAATTATTTAAGTAACTTTCTACTTCTTGTGCTTGACCATCATTCATATTATTCACAAAAAATACTCCTAAAATAATTCCAATTAATAAAATTAATGAAACAATTAAATAGGACTTAATGTTATCTTTAATATGGTTTGTTAATAATTGGGTAAATTTTGATGTTTTCTTTAGTTTCACTCTCATTTTATCCTCCTAATGTTACTATTTATACATAATATCTATGCAATAAAATGAGATTTAGAACTTTAACCAACTGTTAATTTTCCATAAACTCCTCCGCCACCTGACTGAATGCAAACCTTACCTTCTCTTGCCGAAACAATAGTTTTTGCAACCTTTTGCCCTACTACTGCTTCTATATCATCTTCTGATAATTTATGTAATATATTCATTTCAGTTTCAAAAGTATTTAATAACTTATCAATTGTTTTTGATCCCAAACCCGGAACAAAAGTAAGTGGCACTTGATATACATAAGCTGGCCTATTTGCAGGACTTTTGCTTTCATTTTTATCACGAATGCTTACTATCCTGTCTAATACGCCCATTGTTATATTGTTACCATGGCATATTGGACATTCATAAATAGGCGGATTTCCTTCAATTGGGCAGTCACAGTTTTCACAATATGTTCTATGATATTTACCAAGTTTAGGATCTAACCCGTAATTTGTTACAATTTTTCTTCCATCTTCATTTTTTAAGGCCTTCAAAAGTTCTTTAAAAGATATATCTTCTAATAACAATTTGTTATATTCCCTCGCAATTTTAGGTAAAGAATGTGCATCTGAATTTGTTAAAAATGTTCTTGTTTCTAGTTCAGATATTTGATCTGCTAAATATGTATCTGCACTCAAACCTAATTCTATTGCAAAAATTTTATCAAATCGCTCTTTAAATATTCTTTTTAAACTGCTTGTACAATTTCCATAAAAGCTTTTATGAGGAGTAAAAGCGTGAGCAGGTATTAATATACCATTAAATTTTTCCACAATATCTACTAAATCATAAGCTGATATACATGCTCTTTGTGAGCTTAATGTAATATTTTTAATATATTTGCTCATTTCTTTTGAAAAAGCTTTTATATCTGATAATCTTGGAAAATAGCATAAGTTATGTGCACTTCCAGTTTTTCCTTCATCATTTATTTCTGATGTTTCTATTTCACTGCCTAAAATTATACAAACCTTATCTTTGTAAATAATTCCCCCATCTTCTATTTCATAAGCTTCCCCTGTTTTTAAAAATTTCTCAATGTCTTCTATTACATAAGGTGATGCACAGTCTATAATACCAACTATTTGTATGCCTTTTCTATCACTACATTCTTTTGCAATATTAGCAAAATTTAAACTTCTTGCTGCAGTTATTTTAATAGGTTTACCGTTTTCAGACCTTCCAATATGTACATGCAAATCTGCAAATATTTCTTCCATAATATTTCCTCATTTCTTATTTAATTCTTGAAAAAAAGACTGGAAATACCAATCTTTTTATTTTCTCTTTTGTATAATAAATATTAAAGTTCATTTGTTAGATTATCCATCATTTGTCGATATTCATCTTGTTGTATTTCATCTCCCGTAACAATAGGAGTTTTTGATGTGGTTTCATCATTAATATTATCTTTATCTTTTCTATGTTTTTTTATTGCCTGACGTAATACTTGATCTGATACTAACATTGATTTTATACATTCATCATCAGAATCTTTTGCATCGTTTATACTTCTTGAAAGATAGGTTAAAGATGGTTCATTCATATTAATACCTCCTGCATTTCATTAACAAAATCTTTAAATTGATTTAAATATATATTATTTTTATCTTTTAAATTTCTATATTCAAGTAATACTAATGCTTCATCTGGTTTAAATGCAATTCTTTCTGGTCTATCTAGTAGCATAGCTCCAAATTGGTCTACTAATTCTAACACATCACTTTCTTTTTCTCTAGGAGTACTACCACTATACCTATTAACTTCTTCACAAATTTTGCAAAATCTATCAGAAAATCCAAGTTCACTTAAATATTGTGCTCCATCTTTTGCATAAGATTTTATTTTATTTAAGTCTTGTGGACCATTTGTTTTTTTACAGCTACATAACAAGCAGGCTGTTAACACTATATTTTCATCTAGCCCTAAATCACTGTTTTCTAAAAATAGTTTTGCAAGATATGTTTTAAATATGACAGATTTATCAAAAAAAACTCCAGTTTTCTTTTTTAGGTAATGCATAATTTCCATTTTTCTTATCCAACTGTGTTCAGATAAGATATAGTCTGCAAAAGTTTCC
Organism: uncultured Clostridia bacterium; assembly: GCA_947623555.1. Classification (GTDB taxonomy): domain Bacteria; phylum Bacillota; class Clostridia; order TANB77; family CAG-508; genus CAG-273. The sequence continues at coordinate 17,390 of CANQGW010000004.1, read as the reverse complement.
ATATATTTACTCCTTTTAGAATATTTGCTTTTACATCCACTGTATTTATTATAATTATATGTTAACTTTAAATGCAATTCAATATTGTTACAAAAATGTTATATAAATGTAATAAAGCTGTAATAGTATTTACAGCTTTATATAAAATATTATTTGTACTTATATTTTTTTTAAAATATTATTTATTTGAGTTTCTAAATTCTGTATATCATTGTCATTTACAATAGTATAACTACAATTTTTAATATAAAATTCATTTGAGTTTTGAGAATTTATTCTTGCAATTGCTTCATTTCTATCAATTTTATCTCTAGTTATTATTCTTTTTATTTGTTCTTCCTTATTGTTAGTTATAACAGCAATAGTTATATCACATATTTCTTCTAAATTTGCTTCAAATAATAATGGTGCGTCAATTACTATTATTTCTTCACTAGCTGTTTTTATTTGCTTTATTATTTCTTCGCAAATATATTTAAAAGTGCAACTATTTAATAAATTTCTTTTTGCTTCATCATTATAAATAATATTTGCTAACTTTTTTCTGTTTAAATTACCATCTTCTAATAAAATGTCTAATCCAAAGTGTTTTACTATTTCTTTCAGATAATTTTTATTACTTATAGATAAGCTTTTGGAAATTTCATCTGCTGCAATAACTTTTGCACTGTATTTATTTTTAAGTATTTTGCATACTGCAGTTTTCCCAGAACCAGAACTACCTGTTATTCCAATAATCATATATTTATCCTTTCAAATCATCTATAGTTACAATTTTGTTAGTGTAATCTAAATTAGACCAAGAATCCTTTTCATAACCAAGTGTGTAAATATTAGTTGAATATATATCTAGCTCTAACATTTCTCTTAAATTTTTATTTTTAGAAGTCTCTAAAAATTTTTTAACAGAAGTTACTAAATTTACTTTTTTGTTTTGATTTGTAATTTCTGATATAAGTTTTTTACCTTTTGGACTATAAGCTAATATTCTAGTATATGGAATAATTTTTTTAGAATTATCCATCATCTTTTTATTAATACCAAGTAAAGCATATATTAAAATTCGTTGTATTCTAGTTTGAGTATATCTTTTAGATTTTACCATATTTACTAAATCAATAATATTATTACAAGAATCTGCAGCATTTTTAATAGCATTTTCCAAGCCTTCCGAAACGTCAGGAAGTTCACGAATTTGTTCTACTTTCATTTTACGCAAGATGTATATAATTTCCTTTTGAAACTTGGATAAATCTAGCACATAATGTCCTTTTTTTAGTTCTTGTCCAAGCAAAATATATGAAGATTTGGGTATAACTTTCCTTATTTCATCAAACTGTCTATTTACTATAAATTTTCTTATTGCTGTTGCACTTGCAAAATCGTCAACTATCATATTATCATTGTAAAATACCTTTTCTCTTTTAATACCTAATGGTTTCAAATTACTTTTTAATTTTTTTAAAGCTTTTAAGTATTCAATTGCTAAAATGTTATTTGAACCTGACAAAACATTAGCGTATTTTTTTATATCATTTAAATATACCATTAAAGCATTTTCTCTTGCTTTTGGGAAAGAAAGCCCTTTACTTAATTCGTGATTTAGCATTGTTATATATTCTCTAGGTTCTTGATAAAGCACATTTGCAATATTGTTTAATATAGCAATATCACTTGCCTCCATTCCAAAAGAAACAGTATCTACTATACCTAATGAATCTAATAACTTAATTGCACCTTCTGCAAAGTTTTCTGCACTAGATGTACTATAAACAGTAGGAAGCTCTATTACTAAATCAGCTCCATTTGCAATTGCCATTTTAGCTTTTGTCCATTTATCAATTATAGAAGTATTACCTCTTTGTACAAAGTTGCCTGAAACAACGCAAACAACATATTCTGCTTTAGATTGCTCTATAGAACTTCGAATATGATATAAATGCCCATTATGAAATGGGTTATATTCAGCAATAATTCCAAGCACATTGCTCATAAGTAATCTCTCCCCCTTTTTATTTTCTTGACTTGTTTTAATTTATTGATATAATATCATAAAAGAAATTATTTTACAATGTGCAAAGGAGAATTTATTTATGGAAGAAGTAACTATTTATACAGATGGAGCTTGCAGTGGCAACCCCGGCCCTGGTGGATATGGTGCAATTTTAATGTTAGGTGAAAATAAAAAGGAAATTTCAGGCTCTAAAGAAAATACTACTAATAATGTAATGGAGTTAACTGCTGTTATAGAGGCTTTAAAAATGTTAAAACGCCCTTGTAAAGTTAATTTATATAGTGATAGTGCTTATGTTGTAAATGCTTTTTTGCAAAATTGGATTAGTGGTTGGATTAAAAATAATTGGAAGAATTCCAATAAAGAAGAAGTTAAAAATAAAGAACTTTGGCAAGAACTAATTGAACTTACCAAAGTTCATAATGTTGTTTTTCATAAGGTAAAAGGACATAGTGATAATGAATTTAATAATCGCTGTGATGAACTCGCAAGAGAAGCTATTAAAAGCTTACAATAATTTTAACTATTATTATTTGCCAGGTTTAAAACTTCTTCTTTAGTAAGTTTTGTAACTTGGCAAATTTGCTCAACATCAATTCCTAATGATAATAATTCTTTAGCAATTATTATATTTTCTTCATTTTGACTATGAACTAATCCCATTTTTATACTCCTTTAATTATTTTCTTCTTTTTTTTACTTTTCTTTTAGCAATTTTTATATTCGCTTTTACTGTTCTAGAGGTTTTGTGAATACTATCTTTAACATCATTTTTTACTTTTTCTGTTCTTTCATTTATTTCAGATTTCACTTCATTTGCTTTCTCATTAAATTCATCTTTCATTTCACTTGCTTTAGTTACAAGCTCGTCTTTCACTTCAGCTGTTTTTTGAATTATCTTTTCGCTGTGTTCTTTAATGGTAGCAGTTAATTTTGGAAACGCATCAATTAATCTTCTATTTAAGAAAGATTTACCACGAAGGAATTCTTTTACTTTGTTAGATATTTCTTCTGTATTGTCTTTTGGATTTTCGCTATCAAATTTTTTAGTAGTAGCACTTACATTACAAATAACTTTTAAAGATATAATGCAGTCTATAGAAAATATGCTAGCTAATATAATTGCAATAATATTTAATACATTTTCTTCTAATTTTGCTAAATTGTTAAAAATAAATGGATTAACAATATATATAAGTAGTAAGCCTAAAATGCCAAATGGAATAATAGTTTCTAAACAAATTCTACCATTAATATTAAATTTAGAATTGCTATAATCCCACCATCTTGCATGAAAAAGCTTTTCCATAACAAAACTTGTTAAGTATTCTAATATTCCGCAAAGAACTATAGTTACACAAAATAACGCAATAGGATGTTCTTTTAATGTTGTTAAGCAAATAGTAATGCCAAGCCCTCCTACACCGTAAATAGGACAATATGGTCCAATTAAAAAACCTCTATCTGCAAATCTGTGCTTTTCAAATAGTTGAAGCGTAATTTCCATAAACCAGCCACAAATAGAAATTATTAAAAAATATAAAAAATAAGTTGATATGCTATACTCCATTCATTTTCCCCTTTATATTTATCTATTAGTATATTATAATCGTTTTTTTATAAAAATACAATATATTACTTTGTTAAATGCAAAACGCTTTACAAATTGTCAAAAGTATTTTTTATTTTATAACATAGCTTCTAACTCTTTAATTTTATCCCTTACTTCTGCTGCCTTTTCAAATTCCATTTGTGTAGCATAATTTAACATTTCATCTGTTAATTTTGCTATAATATCTTTTAAATCTGAATCCTTATTCATACTATACTGATTTTGTATATCTTCAACAAAGCTTGCTTTAATTGTATCACGAATTTCTTTTTGAATAGTTTGTGGTGTAATTCCATGTTTTTTATTATATTCTTCTTGAATTTTTCTTCTTCTATTAGTTTCACTAATGGCTTTTTCCATACTTTCTGTTAATTCGTCTGCATACATAATTACTTTTCCATCTGTATTTCTTGCAGCACGCCCTATAGTTTGTATTAGTGAACGCTCTGAACGTAAAAAACCCTCTTTATCTGCATCTAATATAGCTACTAATGAAACCTCTGGGATATCTAACCCTTCTCTTAATAAGTTAATACCTACTAAAACATCAAATTCTCCTAAACGCAAATCACGAATAATTTCCATTCTTTCTAATGCCTTAATATCAGAATGCATATATTTTACTTTAATATCAATTCCAGCTAAATAAGAGGTTAAATCTTCTGCCATTTTTTTAGTTAAAGTTGTTACTAAAACTCTTTCGTGCTTTTCTACTCTTTCATGAATTTGCTCTATTAAATCATCTATCTGATTTGTAACTGGTTTTACTTCTATTTTAGGATCTAAAAGACCAGTAGGGCGAATAATTTGCTCTACCACATTTTCTTTTGAATGTTCTTTTTCATATTCTGCAGGTGTAGCACTTACAAAAATACATTGATTAACTCTTTCCTCAAATTCATTGAATTTAAGAGGTCTGTTATCAAATGCAGATGGCAAACGAAAACCATATTTTACTAATGATTCTTTTCTTGCTCTATCACCATTATACATTGCCCTTACTTGTGGAATAGTTGCATGAGATTCATCTATTAGTAGTAAGAAGTCTTTTGGAAAATAGTCAAATAAAGTGTATGGGCTACTTCCTGGTGCTCTGCCACTTATATGTCTTGAATAGTTTTCAATGCCTTGGCAAAATCCAGTTTCTCTCATCATTTCAATATCAAAGTTGGTTCTTTCTTCTATTCTTTGTGCTTCTATTAGTTTATTATTTTCTTTAAAATATTTAATTCTATCTTCTAATTCTTCTTGAATTGTTACAATTGCCCTTTCCATTTTTTCATGTGTTGTAGCATAGTGTGAGTTTGGAAATATCATTACATGTTGCCTAATTCCAGTAACTTTACCTGTTAATGGATTTATTTCGGAAAGTTTTTCAACTTCATCTCCCCAAAATTCTACTCTTATTGCTGTTTCACTTTCATCAGATGGGTAAATTTCTACAATGTCACCTTTTGCCCTAAAAGTACCTCTTTTAAACTCTAGTTCACTTCTTGTATATTGCATATTTATTAACTTTTTTAGCATATTATTTCTTTCTACCTTCATATTAGGTCTTAATGAAACCGCCATATTTTCATAGTCAATTGGGTCACCTAAACCATAAATGCATGACACAGAGGCTACTATAATTACATCTCTTGTTTCAAAAAGGCTAGCTGTTGCAGAGTGACGAAGCTTGTCTATTTCATCATTAATAGAAGCATCTTTTTCTATATAAGTATCTGACTGTGGTATATATGCTTCTGGTTGATAATAATCGTAATAGCTAACAAAGTATTCCACATTGTTTTCTGGAAAAAACTCTTTAAATTCGCTATAAAGTTGTCCGAGCTAGTGTCTTATTATGTGCTAAAACAAGAGTCGGTTTTTGTACTTTTTGAATAATATTTGCCATAGTAAAAGTTTTTCCGCTTCCAGTTACACCAAGCAAAGTTTGAAATTTCTTGCCATCTTTTACACCGTTTGCTAAATATTCAATTGCTTCTGGCTGATCACCAGTTGGTTTATAATTTGATACTAATTTGAACATTTTTCCTCCTTTATGACCCCCAAAAATGACAACTATTAACCTAAAAATTCGTGTAATTACCGAACAAATTCGTGTAATTCGTTCGCTTTTTTGATGATTTTTGTAAATATAATTGTCAATTACACGACTTGGGTCATAAACTTTGTTTTTCTAAACTAAATAATCTTATATATAATTCTAATTAAAATTAAATAAGGTTAAATGTTAATATCATAAGCAATTTTATCATTTTTTCATAAAAAATACAAGGTATATAAATACCTCGTATTTCTTTTTTTGACAGGTTTGCGTTAGAAAAAATTTTTTGTCAAGTAGATTTCCAAACCATACCGGTTTTACGAAATTTTCAACATCGCTTTCATTTGATGGATTATTGAAATATTTAAGATAAAAAAGCGGAAGTTACTCCGCTTTTTTTATCTTTGATATTATATTTATCTTGGCTTTGTTAATTCTAAATTAATTTCACGAAGTCTATTTTGTAATGGATTTAATTTCTCTTGAATTTCTGATTTTGCTGCATCCATCTTATCTGAAACAATTTTCATTTCTTTACTAGCTTCATCAATTTTATCCTGCAATTCTTTCTTTTCTTTAGATTTGAATAATCCAAGTGATCTCTTTTCATCTTCTAATCTATTGATTCTTTCTTGAATATTTTCTTTTTCCTTTTTCCCTGGAATTTGTGAGATTTCATTATTATATTCATAAATTTCTTGTTCTAATCTTCTTTTTTCAGATTCTAAAGTATTTTTTTCCTCGGCATGTGCTTCCCAATATTCTTTAAATCTTTTATCAGCGGCTTCTTTTTCTATTCGAGCTTTTTCTTCTTGCTCTGCTCTTTGTTTAGCTTCTATTGACTGTTTTATTTGCTGAATTTTTTGCTTATATTCATTAATTAGTTTTCTACGACTTGCCTTTGCTTCATTAGTTAATGTGTATTCTTTATTCCATACTTTTCCCCAGTCTGTAAAGCTGTAATCCCAAGAACAACTATTTATTGCTTGCTCATGTAAAAAAATTAAATTCTCATATCTTTGTATATCTTCTTCATCATCTTCATTACATAATTCAATAGCTTTTTCTACTAATATAGTACAATATCCAATTCTTTTAATAAATTCTTTCCATTCATATTGATTTGGTCTATTTTCATCACCTTGATAATCAGGTAAAATTTTATTAGTCCAAGCCCCAACTACAGACTGATTAATTTCTTTAGCTATTGGAGCCATCATTTTTTCAAGAGGAATTACTATTCCAGCCTGATTAACAAACTGAACTACTGTATTTAAAATTAAAGTAATATCTGTAACAAAACCTGCTGCTTCATCTTCATCTGGCCATTGTTTAAATCTATCTGCTCTTAAAGATATTAATGCCATTGCAAGTTTAATAATCTCGTCTTGTGAATCAGATATAATTGTTTCTTTTTCTTCTTCTGGTGCATTGGCAATTGCTTTTGAAAAAGCAGAAACACTTTCTGAAAAACGTGGATTTTGAAGTGTTGATTGCCATCCAGCCGCTTTTCCTTTTATTAACCAAGCCTTATAATTTGTAGGTTCAATTTCTATAATTTTATTACAATAAGATTCTGCTTCTGCTTGATTTTTAGAATCATAGGCATTTGTAGCTAACTCAAGATAATTATCTATCATGTGAGAGTTATCAATGCGAACAGTTCCCTTTACTTCTTGAACTTTTTCTTTCATTCTATCTTGACTATGCTCCATTCCACAGCTTTCACAAGTTGCAATACCACCTGGTCCCATTACTAATTTTCCGCCACATAAATCACATACTAACATTCCCATAATACTTTATATCCTTTCTATTTATTATTCTTCATTATTTTCCTCTCGTTTTGCTCCACAGTTTGGACAGAATTTTCCTTGTTTTGTAAATTTAAAACCACACTTTTTGCAACTTTCTTCCTTTTCTTGTTTAGCCCCGCAGTTTTCGCAAAACTTTGCTCCTGGTGTAAGTTCAGCGCCACAATTTTCGCAAAAATGTTTTTCATCATTTTGTGGCTTTTCAGTTATGCCTGAAAATGCATTATTAACTGTTGTACCTACCATTCCTCCAATTGTTCCGCCAACGCCTGACATTATACCTATTCCAATTCCCATATTAGCAAATTCACCTGTTGCTTCATTTTGAGCTACCTTTTCTGCAACATCAAATCCACGTTCTTGCTGATATGTATATCCTTCAGTTGCTCTTTTTTGTGCTATTGCTTGAGATTCAATAACTAATTTTTGTGCTTCTGTTTGTTGTTCAATTATACCTACTTTTTGTTGCAATTGTGCTTCTGCAATATCAGCATATTGCCTAAAATGAAGTTCTTTAAATTTTTCATATTGTGGGTCGCCGTCAGGTTTTACAATAGTAGTAATAAAAAAGCGCTCTAAATTAATACCATATTCAAGAAAATCATTTGTCAAACGTTTCTTTAAATCATTTGAAAATTCCTCAAGTTTTTCATCTATTTCAAAAATATTAATAGAACTTGCTTTCATTGCTTGTGCAATGTATGTTTTAATTTTTGTCATTAAAAAAGCCCTAAAAAATGTTACCAACTGTTGACGTTCTAGCACTCTTTCTGTACCTACTAACTTCACAAGAAGTTTCCTTGAGTCTTGCACACTTAATGCCATTTCACCAGATGCTCCTATAGAAATTGGAAATTTGTATGTTGGTTCTATATATTGTACCTTACTGTCTGTTCCCCACTTTATTGCCATTTGTTCGGTTTTATTAATAAAATAAACTTCACAATGAAATGGCGTTTGTCCTCCAGTTGGAATACTAATAATTTTAGAAATTAAAGGAATGTTTTGTGTTTTAAGTGTATACCTTCCTGGACCAAATAAATCTAATGCTTGTCCATTCATAAAAAATATAGCTTCTTGTGACTCATGAACAATTAATTGTGAACTAGTATTAAAATCTTCACATGGATGTTTCCATATAAAAGTTGAATTGTCTCCTTCATATTTAATAATATCCGCAATTTTCATATTGATTTAACCCCCTTTATTACACGTTTAATTCTATGAAAATTATAATGAATATTGTCGAATTTGTCAATTCACAAATGGAGAAATAATAAACTTACTTTTTTATAATTTATCAAGAAATTTTTTCTTTCTTTTATATGAAGAGTGAACATATTTATTTAATGTAATTTCTACAGTAGCATGACCTAAAATTTCACTTAATGACTTTATATCCATTCCAGCTTCTATACATTTTGTTGCAAATGTATGCCTTAATATATGAAATTTATATGACTTTATTTTGATTTTTCGCAAGTAATATTTAAAAGTATTTTGATAACTTCGTGGTTCAAGGCTTTTTGTAGAATCACCTGTTAAAAAAAAATCCTCTGGCTTATACTGCTTTTTTAATGCATTTAAAATATCATATATTTTACTTGATATAGGAATTGTTCTAATTGAAGTTTTAGTTTTAGCAGCATCTATTATTATTTTTGTTCCATTTTGTCCTTTATTATAAACTCTTTGAAGTGTATCTTTTATATATAACTCTCTTTTAAACAAATCAATATTTTCCCATTTTAATGCACATATTTCTCCTATTCTTAAGCCTGTATTTAAGCACATTAAAACACCTATGCTTTTTAGACTATTTTCTTTAAGGCAATAGTTTTCTAACCTTCTTATTTCTCTATCGCTTAAAATTGTTAATGGTTCAGAATTCATTTTAGGACCTTTAATTTTTCTTACATTGGTTTTACACTTATATTTATCTTCTGCAAAATATAAGATGGATTTTAAATTACATAAAATGTCCCTAACTGTTTTTGGAGATAGTTCTTGAGACAATTCCTCCACGAAATCATCAAAATCATATTTTTTTAAATTTTTTACTTTTACAAATTTAAGTTTTGGTATTAAATATTTTTGTATTGTATAATCATAATTGGAATATGTAGATGTTTTAGTATCTTTCTTTTTCATTTCTAGCCATTGGTCTGATATATCTTCAAACGTGAGTTTATATTTATTTACTACATCATTTACTTTATTTACTACTTTGTTCATTGTTTACTTCCTCCTTCCAATTAATATTATCAATAATTATACAAAACAGAAAGAGCAGTATTTATAAAAAATAAATTCTGCTCTAAAATTTTATAAATTAAATAGTTATTAAAACATTAAATATAATTTTATTCTTTTGTAATACCGATTTTAAAATTCCATGATTAATTTTAGAATTAACAGACTAACTTACGAAAATTCCAAGCATAAATATTTTACTATTATCCTTATATTATATATATTACATTATTTAAAAAAATAATAGCATAAAAATAAATGGTTATCAAATAACCATTTACTTACACAATAACCTATTAAGTATAGCTATATCTGGGGCTCATAAGGTTTATTTTTACAAATAAATTGCACTCCTTTTTTAGATTTTATTTTATTTACTATTTGACATAAACTATCTAAATTAACATTTGATAATACAATTTGTTTTAAATTATTTTTAAAATTTTCGTATGACTGCATAACAGCTATTTCATATATATTAGCAGTAGAACTCATACTTTTTAGTTGTGGAAATTTATTTTCTATAACTTGTTGTATTTCAAGTAAGTCTAATCTACCTACAATTTGGTTTTCTCTTGGTCTAATTTCAATAATAGAAATTGTTCCAGATGTATTTAAAATGCTATCATAGTTTGCTACATTAAAGGAAATATCTATTGGCTTTCCATTTACTAAAAAAGTAACCAAACGTCTTAAGTTATGAACAGTTAAAATAGGTACTATATTTTTTGTTAACCCTATTTCTTCTAAAAATTCCTTATAGTCTTTTAAATTAGTAGTATCACCTATTTCTTCTTGCTTTGCTCTATTTGTATAGGTGGTATTTCCCTCTTCCACATAAGTTTTATATGTTATTCTTCTATTTTTATAATTTCTTGTAGCTACACCTTCATGAAAAGTAACACCATCACGAATACGAAGTGCATTTCCTTTTGATAATAGCTCAAAATCTTCTGGCGAGTCATAATATACATCTGTTGATTCATAATTTGAACTATCCTGCCTTGTATATTTTTCTTCTAAAGACTTTAACATATTAGAATAAGAAATTCCACCTTGCGGAACTAGATATTTTAATTCAAATTCTTGAATTGGCTTACTTTGATTTGTAATAATTTCATTTATTACATCTAAATATTGTTTATCAAATTCATTTTTAGAAAGACCTAGTTCTATTCTTAAATATTCTGGGTTAAAGGCTAAAATTGTTTTTTTAATAGGAGCTAGGCTTATTGCATGTGGTAGCTCTTCAAAATTTTTAATTCCTTCATTTGTAATAATATTAGTGCTTCCAAATTTTGTTTTTCTGTATGGCACAATTATACGCTCTTCATAGAAAACACTTTGTGAATTTTTTGGAAAAGTAGGAATTACTTTTCCAAGTAATTTTCGTATATAAGCTTCACTTCTTCCATTATATAAAACCTTATAATCTGTTTCAGCATTTTCTTTATATGAGCATAAATATTTTATTTTTTCGTTTTTAGTGCTTAAAGCAATTTGTTTAACTGCTTCTTGCAAAGGTTTATTTGTAAGTTCCATGTATTCACTATTACTTAATTCAAATTTTTCTTGAGTTAAAAATTTTCTAATAGCTGGTGATACAGTATAAGGAACTTCTTTTGGTTTTTTCCTTAATTCATTTAGTAGTTGTTTAAAAGCATAATCACCTATAAAATCAATATCATGAAAATATATGTATGAATAATTTCTCATTCTTTCTAAAATATTTGCTTCAATTAAATGCATTTTTTCTTGTGGAATTGCAAGCACAATTTGGTTTCCTGCAAGTATACATTCAAAACTATCAATTAGTTCATTATAATTTGATAAAGTTCCAAAATTAGTATATGTAGATTCTCTCATTAAATAGTCTAGCCTATCTAAATCTATATTATGTGATATAAGTGTTGCTAAAAGTTCTTTTAGTGAAATAGTTCTATCATCATTTATTTTAATTGCTTCATTAATTTCACCTTTTCCATAAATGCAATTCATAAAATCTACTAATTTTTCAATAAACTCTTCTCCATAATGGTTTGTAATTATTTGATGAATTTTTGTAGATGGATCATTTATAATATCTATTCCCCTTTGTTCATGGGAAACACCTGTAATTTGTTCTAACAAATGCGAATTTACACCATGACCTATATCATGTAATAAAGCTGCTAATTTTGCCATTTCTTTTTCTTCATCTACAATTTTTATATTTTGTGCTTTTAGTTTATTTTCTATGCTTTGTAATGTTTTGCACATTAAATAGTAAACACCAATACTATGTTCATAGCGTGTTTCTCCTTGCAACTGTTTATATTTAATACTAGACATGGCTGTTTGAGTTATATCTTTTAATCGCATAAAATCTGTTGAATTTACTATTTCTTCATAAATTCCATTTAAGGTAATATCTCCATAAATAATATCTTTTTGTAACATATTTTACTCCACATAAACATACCTACAATATTCCTTTTCTTTTGAAATTTATATGTGCTTACCATAAGCCTTCTGTATTCTTAATTGTGCATCTTTTTTAGCAATATCTTCACGTTTATCATATATTTTTTTTCCTTTGCCAATTCCTAGCTCTAACTTAACAAAATTACCAGAAAAATATAAGCTTATAGGCACTAATGTATAACCTTTTTGCTTTATTAATCCAGTTAATTTGTTAATTTCGTTTTTGTTTAATAAAAGCTTTCTATCTCTTAATGGATCCTTGTTAAAAATATTTCCTTGTTCGTATGGGCTAATATGCATGCTATAAATAAATACTTCCCCATTTTTTATATTTGCATAGCTATCTTTTAAATTTACTTTTCCGATTACGAATTGATTTTATTTCAGTTCCCGATAAAACAATTCCTGCTTCTAACTTATCTATAATTGTATAATTATGGTTTGCCACTGGATTAGTAGCAACAATTTTCTTTGACATATGTATATAAACTCCTTTAATAAATATTATAACATGTGTGTCAAGAAGAAGGCACACATGTTATTTAAATAATTATTTATTTTCGTCATCATCATCATGATAATATGTTGTTACATTATTACTTTGTTTTCCGTAATACATAACTAATGCAACAATTATTATACCAATAACAGCTATAATTAACCAAGTCCATACATTACTAGATATGTTAGCAAAAGCATTATTACCAGCCTCACCACTTGTTCTAGTAGCTGTGTAACCATTATCTCCTGTCATTGTGCCAGCATTTTCATCCATTCTATCTGCTCCATCTTTTACATCATTAGTTGCATCATTTGCCCCATTTTCTAAAGAATTAATTCCGCTTCTTATTCCATCTGCTGCATCTTTTCCTGCATCTTCAACAACATTTTCAGCTCCACCAACGAAATTTCTAACGCCATTTACAACATTATCCATTCCATTATTAGCAGCAAATGTATAAGAAAATGTAAAAAATGCAATAACTATTAATGAAATAGTAAATAATAATTTATTTTTCATTTTAGTAACCTCCTTTTTTTAAAATTGAGCCAATAATTACTCAATATTATTATTTATTTTTTAAGGTAAAATATTCTGATAAAAAGTGGAAAGAAAAAAGCCGTTTGTATACAAAAACGACTTTTTAATATTTTAAATTTTTATTTTTTTAAACGAATTATAATTGCTATAGCAAGCAAAATAATTATAACACCAACTGTAATTAGTAGTATATTAATTATATTAGTTATGCTAAGACCAGAATCTGAAGAACTAGGAACCTGACTTGGAGTTAAACTTTCTGCTAGTGTTTCATTAATATAAGAACTTTCATCAGTATTACTTATATTCCCATCTACTTGATTTGCTTCAGTCTGTGTATCTTGAGTATCTCCTTGTGTTTGGTTAACATCTGGTAATGTTAAATTTATATCACTTGCATAAATAATGCTTATGCCTAAACTAAATGCAATAACAAAAATAACTAAAATTCTTGAAAAATTTTTAATCATAAAAACCTCCTTGAACAAACAAAACGTTGTTTTTATCTATTGTTACCATATAATAATACACAATTAATGTTAAAAAGTCTATAGATTTTAACATATTTTTCAAATTTTTTTATTTATGCTTTATTGCTAGAACCAAATACATCTTTAATTTTATGTTTTACAGTTTGTTTAATTAAGTCTCTTGCAGGTAGCATATATTTTCTAGGGTCAAATGTTTCTGGCTCATCTGTAAAAACCTTTCTAATTGCAGCTGTCATAGCCAAACGTAGATCTGTATCTACATTAATTTTAGAAACACCATTTAGGCTTGCTTCATGAAGCATTTCATCAGGTACGCCTTTAGCACCAGGAATATTTGCTCCATATTTGTTACACATATCTACTAGTTCTGGTATAACTGTAGAAGCTCCATGTAGAACAATTGGAGTATGTGGCAATTTTTCTTTTACTTTTTGCAAAATATCAAATCTTAATTTAGCATCACCTTTAAATTTATATGCACCATGGCTAGTACCAATAGCAATTGCTAAAGAATCACATCCTGTTCTTTCAACAAACTCTTTAGCTTCATCAGGGTTTGTATACATAGCATCTGCATCACTTACATTGACATCATCTTCCACACCAGCAAGCTTTCCAAGTTCTGCTTCTACTACTACACCTTTACTATGGGCATATTCTACAACCTTTTTTGTTAAAGCTACATTTTCTTCAAAACTATATTTAGATCCATCTATCATAACAGATGAAAATCCACTATCTACACACATTTTACACGTTTCAAAATCTGGTCCATGATCCAAATGAAGTGCAATTGGAATATCATATTCTTCTAATGATGCTTCTATCATTTTTTTCAAATAATTAATTCTTGCGTATTTAATTGCACTACTAGATGCTTGCAAAATAACTGGTGAGTTTTCCTCATTTGCAGCATCTGTAATTGCTTGTATAATTTCCATATTATTGACATTAAATGCTCCGAATAGCAAAATGCTCTCTCATTGATTTTTCAAACATATCTTTTGTTGTTACTAATGGCATATAATCTCCTCCTTTTTATTAATAACGTAATTATATATCAAATTTTTTTAATATTCAATATTTTTTTTTCAAAAGGAGAGGTATAATATACCCCTCCTTTTCAAATGTTAAATCCTATAATACTTCACTTGCAATTGTACTCAATTCGCTTCTTACTGATTCCTCACTTCCGAGGGTAATCTGCCAGCACAAAGGATTTCCTTTCATCCTTTCAGAAAGGTAAACAAGTCCATTATACCTTTCATTTAGTTTCGGATTATCCACTTGAGTTGGATCTCCTAAAAAGATGAATTTCGAACCTTCTGCAGCACGGGTTACAATTGATTTGATATCTCCAGGATCAATGTTTTGAGTTTCATCAATGATGAAGATAGACTGCACAATTGTACGACCACGAAGGAAACCAATTGGTTGAATGTCGATAAGACCGGTTTCAAAATAGTATTCTCCATTCTCCTTTCCACTTTCTTTTTTGCTGTTTAAAAGAATGGCCAGATTATCTTTTATGCCTCCAAGATATGGAGACACTTTGCTTATAATATCTCCAGGTAAAAAGCCTAACCTCTCATTTCCAACTGTTTCTGAAGGAGTAGCAACGAGTATTCTGTTATATACCCCATCATCAATTCCTTTCAGAGCAGATGCTAACGAGCAATAGGTCTTTCCTGTACCAGCACTTCCTTTGACAATTACCAAAGGGGCTGTTGTCCAGTCCTGCAGCAGACATTCCATCAGCATTTTCTGACCAAGATTCTTTGCTTTAATACCATAAGGGTATTTAGAAGCATTTGTTAAAAATGGAACAAGATTAGTACCGTCGTATCGTGCTAATGCAGATTGATTAGTATCAACACTTTGCAACTTCACGAACATATTGCAAATCCATTGAATATTTTCACCATCTATTACCTTCGTAATTGGAAGGAACTTATTGGCAAAAAATTCATCAATGTCCTTGCCTAGTACTTGAACTTCTGCCTTTCCAGAGTATTGGTCTTTTGGAAGCGGAAATAAATCATCTTTAAAATCCTCTGCCAAAATTCCAAGTGACCTTGCCTTAATCCTGATAACAGGATTTTTGGAAACCAATACCACCTTACGCCTTGGGTAATCTTTCATAAGACCCAAACATACCTGAAAAACTCTTTTGTCAGTTTCAGAGATGTCATCCATTTTCACCTCAACTTCGTGGTAATTTTGGATGATCCTCAAAATACTGCCATTTTCTTGTTTAGCTCCTTTAGAAATTAGAAGTTTGATGTTAAATGACTCCAAATATTCTAATATTCTACTAGCTATTTTCTTTTTTTCAGGCTTTCCTTGGTAGTTTTGAAGTTGATCAATAACTGCCATGGGAATTACAATTTCATTGTCCGGACCAAACCGTAGCGTACTATTTACAGACGAAAGCAGAGAGTTTAGCCGAAGTACAAAAGTTTTTTTCATGAACTGATCAATCCCTTTCATTTATTATAGGAAGTTTTAAACCTTACAACGTAAGGTTTAATGATAATATATATTATCATATGTAGATTATATAATATTTTTGCTATAACTTCAACAATTTTCGACAATTTATTTAAAATATATAGGCGATTTCATGATAATGGAACCACCTATACTACATTAAATTTTAATAAAACATTATATTTTAATTTTATTCTTCTTCTGATGTAGGTGTATATTTATAACTGCTACACATTGATTCATCTGGTTCTTTTGTTTCACAACCTATAATAGGTGTTACTATTATTTGTTCTAGTTTGCATTGTTGATATTGTGGGTTGTTGTGTTTACAACTTGTTACTGTACAATTTATTTTTTGACTTTTATCCATAAAAAATAGCCTCCTATAATAATTTTTTCACTATTAGTATGGCTATTTTTTTAAAATTTATGAATTTTTATTTAATTATTGTTTTTTATTCTATTTTTTTATTTTCTTTATCATCTATTACTTTACAATTTTTTGGCTCTTTAAAGCTTAAATACCATGCCATTCCATTTTTATCTTTTTCGATTTCACTATTTCTTGCTAAAAGTTCTGCAAAAGTTTGTGGAGGTGGAAGTATTACTGGCTCACAAGGAACCCAATTTGCTGGCATAGAGGCATTATTTGCATCTGCCACTTGAAGTGCAGTTAATGCTCTTAAAATTTCTGGAATAGATCTTCCTACATTCATTGGATATACTAAAATTAATCTTATTATACCTTTATCATCTATTATAAATACATTTCTTACGGTTTCTGTTGTACTTATATCATTTGAAATCATACCATATTTTCTAGCTATGCTTCCATTTCTATCTGCTATTATTGGAAATGGTATTTTTATACCAGTTTTTAAATAGATGTCATAAATCCACGATAAATGCGAACTGTTGCTATCCACGCTTAAACCTATTAAACTTGTATTTAATTTTTCAAAATATGGATTTGCCTTTGCAAATGCTATAATTTCTGTTGTGCATACGGGGGTAAAGTCTTAAAATTTGGGGATTTTTTTATTTTAGTTTTGATTTAAATATTCTTCTACAAGTTATTTTGATGTTACTTATATAAATTTTATTCGAGTAACTTTGCTATGTCTGGTTTTAATTCAAATTTTATGCTTTTGTCATGATAAA